>JBAZEQ010000034.1:0-14118 GCA_041653855.1 Ignavibacteria bacterium
ACTTGAATTGCCAACAACATCTAAAATATCGAATGCGAAAAAATAATCTCCGGAGAAAGCCTTATTTCTTTCAATACATGCACCAATGAATAGTTTAAGTGAATCTTCTAATGTCGCCGTTGCAACACCATAATCCATTGAACTGTCCGATATTCTCCAAGGATTACATTCGAATGCAAATTTAATTTCCATTGTACTTATTTATTGTTAAATGACGCCGTATGTAGAGGCGCTATGCTTTCCGCCTTCGATAACACCATAGTTCAAAGTTACTGTCTTACTTCCTATAGGTAATATATTAAAAGGCTCAATATATACCCGTCTAGAAAGATTTTTATCATCTAATGGATCTGTACCGTCGAGGGTATAATATGCAACTCCAGTATATCCAGTGAAGGTTGCGACTACAATTGATGTATACTCGCCTGCAGGATTAGTAGTTCCGCTCAGTGTAACAGTAGGTAATGTTGCAAGCGTTTCAAAAACGCTATCGGGATCAAATACAAATTCAACAACTTCACTATACTGATTATCAAATACAGAAACCGCTTTAATTACAGTTTTTTTAGAGATGGTGAGCGGATTAATATATGATGCCACATTAGTTCTATTGATTAAATCAGGAACATTCCCGTCGGTTGAATATAATATATCAAAACTAGAAATTAATTCGACTACTAAAATTTCACTCTCATACGTGGTATATTCAGGTGGAGGTAATACAGGAGTAATGACGAATGTCCTTTCAACCACGAGACTATCTTCAATTGTACCTAATCCTTTGACATAGGCTCTAAAGACATGCTCTCCGTATTTTGCGGTACCTACTAAAGTAACGGTAGATATATTAGTAAATGGCGCCCCGTCAATAGAAGTCCATATTTGATTTACATTCACATTTCTCTTAGATGGTTTTGCTTGAAATGATATGTTCTTGTCCAGTGGAACAGAAATAGGCTCATCTAAGGAATAGACATAGTTGCTACCCCATGTTTCAGTAATGAAGGCGTATATGTTAGGAGGTGCATATCTACCTCCAATTATAGGATCAACTGTATTATCGACTAGCTCAGAATATACTTCCAAAGATGAGATCGTTATATCATTTGGATTAACTTTGGACGAGACTGATACTTTAGAGGAAATATCATCTAATGTGAAGTACGGCATTTGTATTGTGTCAGAATATAAAGCAGTTTGATTATCTTGCGAATACACTGAAGCTATTATCTGAGAATATTTTACTGTAGTGTCAGTTTCTGGGAAGTATTCGTCAAATATCTCAATCGAGAATTTCACATATAGTTTATTATTCTCGTTAATTTTACACATATCAATAATCGAATTATTGCTTTTCAGAGGATACATTAATTCGTTATACACATATCCATTTGAATCTTCTACTAGAGTCACTCCATTGCTTGCCATATACGAAACAATATCTTTCTTAGTTGCAAATCTGCCGTCTTTGCCTAAAGATGTGAGGGTGAAGTTCTTAAATGACCCTGAATCCATAGATACTATGCTGCTAGATTGCTTAACCCTAACATATACTATTCTCTCATTAGAATTCACGAATTCATCTTCGCATATGTCAGTAATATTACTGGCGGTATAATTCCAGAATGAATTTGAGGAGTGTATGGATTCGTTGAATAATTCTGGGTATCTAACCTTCCTTGCGGGGGGTGCTTTGGCAAATACTATTGACACTGAATAATCAGGGGATAGCTGAACACTAAATTCTAGTTCATCTTTTGAGTAATTAGGATCTATCTTTTCGAAGGAATCGTGCGATACTGTATTTGTATTGTATGGATCTTGATTAATGTTCTTTATTGCGTATTTGAATTCAACTACGTCAGGGTTAGCCGCAGAAAGTCCTATAGGTATTGATTGTATAGATATTTTCTCATAGTTGGTGTATTCCTGATATGAATCGCCTGTTGAAATTACCATTGCAGCGGAATCCTTAGATAAAGATGCTCCGCTATAAGTAACAATAGGAAGAACATTATCACCCGACTTAATGCCTTTTGCGTTGGTAAAACTGATCAAATGCGAAAAGTTAGCTGTTAAAGATTCCTGTGTAATCGAAGAGAAATTATCTATAAGTAATCCGAAGGTATCAACTTTTGAAGTCATGTGAATATTTATCCGCTATCTAATGGTATCTAAGTCGTAAGCATATTTGAGAGTCGCTGAATTCTTTGTTAGAGTATTAACCCACACCAAGTCAACAACCAAAGCCCCTATTTCATCATCGAAATAGGCATATGACAATTCTTCTTTAATCTTGATTCTAGGGTCTTGCGCTTCAACTTCAGCCTTCAGATCTGCAATTATCTTTTCTCCGCTGGCTATTTTGTGAATTTCCGCGAGCTTAGCACCGATACTAACTCCGAATGTAGGATTAAATATTCTCTCCAACATATCTGTAGCAAGGATATTGATTAGTGCTTGATAGACTGCAAAATCGTCAGTTACTACTCCCGGCCCAACCCATGCAATGTCGATTGCATAACTAGATCCACCCTGCAAGGAAGCCAATACCTCTTGAGATCTTAACTCATTTTCACTTGTATCAAATGTTTTATGGTCTATTGTTCTGAAGATGAAAGTGTAGTCAATCTGAGGGCTATATTCCCCCCAATCAACATGAGAGAAGGCTTTTAGTCTATGATTACTTAAAGAACTTATGTCTATTTTACTTGACTCCGTGTAGTCCAATCCTTTCACTGGATTGCTTTCATCTATCGAATATCTAATAGAATTACCTGCACTATATGGTACTAATGAGAATTGCATGTCTAATACATCTGCTATTGTAAATTCGACATCTGTCAGGAATTCTTGTACATCTGGGTCTGCTACATCTCTTGCACCAAATACAAGAGTTTGTGGTTTTTTGGTCATTACTGGATAGATTGTAATGAGTGGATCGACAACACCCTTTTTCCAAATAGTTACAATTGGGGGGTGAATCTCAGTATCAGGTAATTCTACAATTATGTTCTCATCTACCATCCCGCTAGGATCACATCCCGGAAGAATTGCGATAAATCTTATGTAATACGAGCCTTCCTCATTAAATATGGACTCGAATGCCGACGGTTCATATTCGGTTGAATGAATAGTTGGGCTTGATCCGTCTACAGTGTAATAGACCTTAGATCCAACAGGGCTAGAGATTGAATATCTAGAAGTATATTGATTCTTAACAAGTGAAGGGTTTTCTGTTTTACATTTGAAACCATATGCCTGTGAAGTAAGATTTCCATCTTCGACTCCATTTCCAAATATCTTGGCCTTTACCGTTATTATTCCTAGTGAGAATAAAGTGAAATTCCCATTATACAATATAGATGTCCTCGTCGGAGTTGTTCCGTCTAGGGTATATCTAATTTCATAATAATCTGGGATTGTACTTTCAGAATATACGCTAATCTCGACTTCGTCATAATTATCCATTGAAGAGAGAGGATCTATTTGGATTTCAGGTGCAACTGGAGATTCAATATATCCAACAAATAGATTATTCTTTATAGTAGTGGATCCTGTTCCAGTTACGATTATGTCCTTAGCAACGATACCACCACGAATCTCACTATCAGTAATAGTTATGATAGAATTAGGTGCATAGATTGTACCAAACAAAATAGAATTGGTGATTGAAATGGTTTGAGCATCTATCGCAAAAATTATATCCTCTGGAGATGGTTTAACATCGGTCGAGTCCATTATTAAATTATTGATGGTAACTGGATTGGAAGGAGAGTCTATCTTTAGTAAATGCGACGAGCCTACATAAGGACCTATCTTAATTTCAATTGTGCTAGATAGATTAGAGCCTATTAAATCATACACGTTTATAGACTTTGTTTTATATCCTTTAAGAGTATAGATGTTTCCTAAGAATTCCTTATTTTCTGGCTTTGCTATGTTTTCTGGAATAGTTAATAGATATTCCAAATACCCGACTAAATCGTATTCTTCTTGAAACCCAGGCAAGGCATTGAATGGAATATCCAAATCATCATACGATTCCCATGTATCCGCCTTAATCAATGCAGTCTTGTAATAAACATAGTTGTCTGAATTTCCGTTAGCTAACGTGACAGTGCCCATGCAAGATATTGCATATGAAATAGAATCTCGCTTTTTGTTTAGCTCATTAGATCCACCCTGTACCGTCAAATCTCCATTACAGTTAATCGAACCTTCCACGGAAAGATTTCCCGCCGAAGTTTTTGATAAATCTCCTGTGGTGTAGACGTTAGATTTCTGTAAATTAACTATCATGAGTTAGCTCCAATGCGCATTGTTCAGACCAATTATCTATAAAGGCGCAACTAGTATCTTCATATCGAATCATCTTCGATTTGTTCATACACACTGGCGGATTGATGAATAGACTTCCAAATTCTGCACTTAATTTTGCATAGAATCCTTGGAACACAGTGTTAATTGGCTTTATTCTCTTAATTGTCTTTGCAATCGTTGAGAATTGATTACTGCTTCGCGCAATGTTCAAATAATCTTTGAGAAGGTCAAATTCAATCCTAAAGTGCGGACTTGCATACCAATCATAAACCGAACTGCCGCCTAGAGTAGAATCGCTTCTGAATTGTTCTGCCATTTCAGCAGATACGTCGGCTTCTACATAAGGTCCTATTAAATTACCTTCTTGATCAAACATTTCACCATCTACTACAGTTATTCCTTCTGACTCTAAGTATTCTTCAATATCTCCACTAACAACCTTACCGTCTATGAAATCAACATATCCAGGTATTTTTGAGTTTCCTCTGGTGAACAATGTGACTATTCGGCCTACTAGTCCGAAGCTAAGTAATACCATTTCGATACCACTATCAGTACCTTTCATTCTGTTGTATTCTGGGGTGTTTCTTATTAGATTTCGAAGAACTTCTTCTTTTTCTTCCTTGGTTCGGTAGTAAGAATTCTGGTTAATTTCTTGTTCATCTGTTTCAATGGAGTACCCGAAATGCTGTGATATTAGCTGAAGGTATTCGTAATCAAATACGTTTGGATCCTTAGAATATGCCAGCCTATAGATTTTTTCTGCAACTGAAGCTCCCTTAGCTTCATGTCTATATTCGTTTTGCCATGCGAAGTACGAATAAAAATTCTCTGGATGTTCATATCCATAAATTGGGAGTAATGCAGACCCGATGAATGGAATTTCTGAATAGGCAAATCTAACTACATCGGTTATATTTTCTGGCTTAACCTCAAATGCAAAATCTCCCACTGTTGTACCTAATTTGTCTAAGAAATTAGTTTTTAATTCAGCACCTGTTTTTCTAGCATTATATGTTATTGATACTCTAAATGAATTTTTGTAATTTAGATAGTTTGATGTAATTTCATCTGACACATCGTCAAAATTACCAGTAATACCTTCAAATGGGGGAATTTTATTGTAATCCGAGTAATCGCTAATTCCATAAAAGAATTTTACTTTTCTGGATTCGACAGTGAATGTTAATCCACTATCCCCAGTGAAATTATGGAAGTCTGCTAAAAATGTTGCAGCATCACATGCATAATAAGTAAATACTATATTCGGAAGATCTCCTTCTAGAGGAATTAAGGTTTTTAATTCATCTATTGTCATTGATGCTTCATCTAAATTTACTGATGTGTTTTTATTAGCAACACTGAAATACATGAAAGTGTTCGTAAATAAATCAGTTGCAGTTGGATTTTCAGCTACTATCTCACTCATCTTCATGTAGTAATTCATAGAATCAAAATATTGCCTTGGTTCATTATAGTATGAATATAAATTACCGCTATCGCCAAATAACATATTAGCATATTGTTGTTTATATGCATTCATTACTTCATCTTCGATTGCCCAAGTACCTAAATCTCGTTCTTTGTAATATTCCTCTATTTGATCATTACCTAAATTAGAATAATCAAGGCCACTAGTCAATCTCCTTTTATACATTGAAGGGTCATGATTCAACGGCCTAGATATTTCAACGTATGAAGTAGTTTCGGTAGAAGGTCCGCACACATCTTCAAATTTGCTCTTATATGTCCTAGTTATTGTGGGTTCTGGTATTTTTCTGTATCCGTCGTTTAGATAATCTTGAAATAGCAATACAACCTTCATGAGGTCAGGTCTGTTCTGGATATGTGCAGGAAGCAACGATACTAAATCGACGTATCGATGTAAACCTTTGCTTGTTGTAGGCTCAATTGAGTACCCGTATACGTTACCACCGTAGAATTCATCCATTCTTGTTATTTATTTGAAGGAATAAATATCATCTATGAGCATGAAAACAGCTATATTAAATTCTGCACTACCATATCTAACGCAGGAAATGGAGACAGGATTCAAATTATCAATCACTCATTTCTCACTGGCATGGGTTTCAGATGAAGAGCGCGAGGATAATCCTGTTTCAAGAACTATGACTGAAATGGTCAGGCAAACTCCTAGCGATGGAATTATTAAAGGTGACTACATCTACAACGTATGGCAATGTCCTTTCTTATATGGTAGATATGCAGGTCAATTTCCCGCTCCTTCTAGATCTCCTTCCGCTGAGTTAGAACGAGGATTTGGTAACTATTATCAATATGAATATGACTCGTGTGTAGGTCAGAATGTACTCAAACCTAATCAAATAACTACATACGAAGGACTACCTTCAGATAGTATAGCTAAAGCGTTTTTCGATCTATCTCCACATCCTGCAGATCATACATATCTAGGATATGTTGAAGGTTCAGGTGTAACTGGAGAGCTTAGTGAGGCAAATATACCTGCAGATTTAGTGCAAGAAATGATACCTAAGTATTCGAAGCTATTTCCAATTAAGGCGTTTAGGCCGATCACTCAGACTAATGTAGCAAATGCCACAATAATGAATTATTCAATGGAATTGCCGCCTATTTCAGTTAATTACGGAAATACGGTAGACTTCTATGGAAAGTCAATAGGTAATTTCAAATTTAATAGAGTTGGATTATATCTAACTGTGTTATCTCCGAGAGATGACGCATCTTCTACTGCAGACCCTAAGGATTACTATGAACCACAGGCAGATACTGAGCCTATTTTATTTGCAGTGATTGATATTGGAGTTCCTTCAGGTAGTTGTAGTGGAAATGATATATCATTTGATGTGTATAAGACTCGTGATGATAAGGGATTTGCTGGATGGGAGTTTGATGCACAGTTAACTGTCTCGACCACCATTATAGAGGCAGATCCTGAATTTTATACACTATATGCAGATGCTATACGAGACGAAGCGACTAAATTCTACCAAGCTCAAATGATGAATAATGCATCTATGGCTCAGACCGTAATGCAATTACAGATGATGGTTCTTCAGTTGGCTAATCGAGTCGAGGAAATCACTGGAGTGAATCCATTCACTCCTTATAAGATTGCCGGATATGATGTAAACGGAGGTCTAGAACTAGACAAGGAATATGTTCTAAGTAAGGGTAGTGCAAATAGGAAGATGCTGCTAGATGCGGCTGGATTTAGAGGTGTAACTTCGGGAGGAATTGAGTATATCAATTCAAGTAACGCACTGTTTAGTTTGAAGACTTTCAATTCCAATAACAAGGTTGCTGACGGTGATTTCATTAAAATAACCATTTACAATCTCGATGGAAGATATTATACAGAGGGCGGAAACGATGTTAGCTGGTGGAATGGATCCATACTATTTGCTAATTATGATGTCGAAGATGAAAGCAAAACTAAGATATTTGAGATAAATTCTGATTTAATAAAAGGTATGACTTATGCAAAAGTAACTCTTCTATTCTCATATTCAGGTGATTCTGGATGGATATTAGAAAGCCATTCTGTGATTGACGAGAGTAGCTTTATTTCATAAGCCATAAATATCCAATAAGGTGACAAATGAATAATGAACAGAGAGCTTTAGCTACCCTTGATTTGGCCCTAAAGAATGCCTTTGAGACACTCAACAAGTATTCCCTATGGGTTAGAACACCAGAAGATTCAGTAACTTTCAATTTAGTTGATGCGCTTCCTACTTTAGAATCTAATGGTACGGGTATATTCTTAAAGCCTATTACGGTGCCATCTTTCTCCGCTGTTCGAAGCACTATCTTTGGAACCCAAGGAACTACCTCAGAAAGACCCTTATATTGGAATTTGCGATTCAAGGCAGTCAATGGATGGATTTTCGAGAAGAATGTAGCAGACAATCCTACAAAATTAACCGTATTGGTAGATACTTTTTTTGGGGCGAATGAATTTCCTATTGCCATTACGAATACAAATGTTACAGAAAACTTAATTTCTAGTCAGTTACTTCTTGACGAAAATTCAGTAATTGATTTCAATAATGGAACACTCAGATTAGATTCCGGTTCATTTAAGGCAAATCTAGATAATGTATCTATTGGAGTTTCTGACGGTAAGTCTGTAATTCTTGGATCTAATGTTGTAATTGGAAGGGTAGATGCTCCAGCGGCATTTACTTATGAATATTCAAGAAATTCATTAAATGTAGAGACGAACACAATTATACTTGGACCTGCTGATATAGCAAATCCAAAACAATCGACATATTCAACTATTATACGAAGTGGATCAATGGAGATTGATCTGACTGAAGGTAAGAATTTCCAAATGAAAATGAGAAATTCTTCTGGCAGCAAATCACTTTTTTCTGCAGTTTACAATAACGGTGGATACGATATTGACTTAATAGAAAACGGATTTAAGGCAAATCGTCTATATATTGGCGATGTTAAGAACTTAAAGGTCACTGCAAGCGATAGTCTTGAATTGGCTAATGAATATGGTAGCTTAATATTTACAAAAGCAGCATCTTCTTTATTTGGAGATGTTCTGAAAATTTCGTCCGAGACTTCTACTTCTATTGGATCCAAGACTAGGGTTAATATAGGAATAGAAGATAGCTCGGGCAATATATCCAACGAAATTGTAGTTACTAAGGGTAGTGTTGTCATACCTAACCTTTACGTCCAGAAGAAGGCAAATTATCAGCTTTCTGGAGTTAAACACGTCACTCCTAGCTATGAAAATCCATCAGTAAAATATGTGCCTAATAGCTTAGGTAAAACCACTTCTACTACTTACAATGCATATGAATACACTAAGGACATTGCCAATACGCTATATGAAAGCGATAGCAGTGAATATTTCGATACAACTTTCAATAATCTTAGTGGATCTTTAATTTCTTATATGGTTAAATTAGAAAATTCTAATTTGAAGGTGTATAAAGCACCTGTTGCCTCTGATGGAGGTAGTGGATATATAATAAGCGGTGAATATGAAGAAGATACTAATATTACTGGCGATATACTAGATAGCACCCCTTATGCATATGATCCATCGATAAAAGCATTTTCAACCTCTAATGGCATGTATGTAATGGTAAGAGAGTTTGAATTGGTTGGTAGAATTAAATACGCGATATACTTTAGCAGCAATGGAACCAAATTCGACCAAATAGCGGAGTACACTCTTAATGCAACGACTGCATATGATATATCGGTTGATTATGTTAGTAGAGGGTCCACTGATCATGTGTGGTTTGCTCTCTCATACTCGGCGTATAATGGTAGGTTGTGGACTTCTGATCTCACTCAAAGTTACACCTATAATGTATATTACCTAGAAAATGACTGTATCACAGAAGGCGGAGTAACTACTTCAAAAATTGAGCCCTTGAATAGCATGGGTGCATATCAAGTATCTACATCAGATAATCCATATTCAGGTGATTGGAATTCTTACTATTACTGGAATAGAGGTGCTAGTGACATTGCATATGATATGGTTAATTCACTACAATTTGTTGATCAATCAACTGATTCGTTCGGACAGTATGCATTAGTTGGAAATACATGTAAGATAGCAGTGGTCGATGATGAAAGTACTAGGCCATATGCACTAATAATGAATGCTTTTGCTTGCTCGTATGATTTCCATAAAAATGCACATGCCATGGTCATTATGCAATATGCATTTGATGGTAGTAAGATAACTCAAAGCGAAAAAGCGTTTGCTAGGAACGATGCGATCCCAAATGGAAAAATTATAGATTTCGTATGGAATAATGATAGTAATAACGGATATGGACTGTATGCAACTCGTAGCGAAATTAAGAAATATAGATTAACTGGCTCAAATGCACTATATCTGGATGAAACTATTAACTATAAAACTAGGCTAGTTTCAAAATTAATGGCAACAATATCAGATGATTCGAGACACGTAATAAGATCCATATGTAATTCAAGTGGTACAGCCGCTATTGAACTAGATGAGACTCTGAATAATTTCTCCTCATTTACTGATTTGAAAGACGCTGGATCTAAAAACAGCCATATAATTTCCACACTCGGTTTCATGTACTACGATAATATTACAAATTCAATTAAATATTTTGATAATGGCTCTGGCGGAATTACAATATCTCAAATCGCATATTTAATTGAGACAGGGAAATTGCCAGTTAAATATGATGTTGATGGATTTATAGTTGATTATCTTGGTTTGAATGTTGGTGAAGATGGATACTTCTTTAACTCGTTTGTGTTAAGTAAGAACGATGTGGATCCATATAAGATATTAAATGCTGACACTTCTATTGATAGAGGTCACTATGTTGAAGCATATAATGGAGACATTACTACACTAATTCAATCTTCTGAATTTGTATTTACTCCGTCAAAAATATCTAGCGAATTACAAATTTCTTATGATTCAGCTACTTCGATATTCGTGAGAATGTCGAATATATACGACCCTGCTGGTAAATTTACAGAAAAAGATCCTTCAGTAAATGCTAACGAACTTGTTAGAGATGCGCTTAATTTTCACCTAGAGCCTATATCTTATCTAGCAAAAAACAGAAAAAACTATCCAAGTGAAATTGCAATAGGTGGTTGCACAATAACCAAACTTTCAAATACACTATATTCAATTAGCTCCAAAAATAATAAGTATTCTGGATATAGAATTCCATATTACTATACTAATAACGAAAATGTGCTATTTGCCTCAGAAAGTCAATTAAACTTCTCAAACGCCAGTGAATCTTCGGCTAGATTATCTGATTTACATGCATCTCTTATGAATGTATATGTCACATTAAATGATGCTACACTAACAGTACATTCGGCTCAAAATATTGGAGAGAGTATTATCGCAGTTACTATTCCTTACCAATTAATAGATCCAACAGATGCATCTTATGATCCAATATCTGGCATCATAAACGAATTCAATAACGTGGTTTCAATCAAGCTCCCCTATTTGTTTGGGTTCAGGGCTAGATGTTGCAATACTGGCGCTGGATATGATGGCAGAAGCAATATAGTGTTTGGATTAACTGAAGTTGCTGATATTGGCGAGGTTTGCTAATGTATACTACACTAGAAGACTTGGCAGATAAAATAGAAACTCTTAATGAAAATACTAGAGAGCTTCTATATAAGATGTACCTCTGGAATACTATTGAGGATGTAGATACTATCCCTGTTACTTTAAGAGTACCTAATTATCCTTTCTTCGAAACCTTCAGGATACCTACTAAGAAGCATGCGATAGATTATGTCTCTGAGCAGGCAGCTTCTCTTTCTGGTGCTAGAAAGGCAAAGAATTGGGGATCATATAACAACAACGCTGATTTGCGATCTCCAATTACAATAATAAAAGGCGAATCTGCTGACATCAACATATTGAAATATGATGGAAATAGTGACTCTATAGGTGCGGTAAAAATTAATCTAGCTAGTGCTACAGAATGTGATTCTCTAGAATTTATTGTCACCCTCCAGACCCCTTTCCCTGCAAGTGATAATCATCTTGTAGAGTTTTACAATTCCAATGGAGTTAAAATTTGTGGCTTAAAGAATATTCCAACGTCTACTGTATACGATACAACGGCACCTAACCAAGAGAATGTTAATATCACATACAAAATCTCATTTAAGTACATCCCCAATGAGAATATGGAAGTTGATTGGAAACTTTTCGATTACTATGCAATGCCATCGTATAAGTACAACAGTAATACATCCTCGTTTAGATATTCCCCTAATTTTGTAGATCCTACAGCATAATAAATAATTGAATGTTCATCAGTGACTTCGTTAATGCATTAAATGATTCTCTCGAATTAAACGAGGGGATTGTAAATGCACTAAAGGATATTTTACTATCCTCTAAAAAGAATACTACTATTGAGAATACCCCTCCTGAGCAGTCAGAGTATTTCCATCAACATGGAACTTCTTACCTATATGGTAGGGAACCTCTCCCTTCTGATATGTTTGACGGTAAGGAGGGCAGTAAAGCTAATAAGGTTCCATATCCAGTAATTGATGACTTTGCTCTAGGAGAAACTCCAGACGTTATCAATAACAAGCTGGCAGAGAAAATAGTAACTCTAAGCTCTATCAATGACACCACTAAGATGGTGTTAGGTACTTTATCTGGCGTATTAGTCGAATATGATGACGCAATTAGGAAAAATGAACTGGCGACAAAATCTAAGACTTGGAAGAAGTTTAAGATTGGAGAATACTGGCCAGTATCTGATGGATTCAGTTACAATTCAGATAACAACTCGACATATAAGGTAGAAACTGAAGTACAATACCACACTACCTCGAAATATGCATTCATTAAGCTATCTCCAGCAAAAGACGTTAAATTCCATTATTTAACAATAGATGTCAGCGTACTTGAGGGCGACATTGATATTCCAGCCATCTTTGTAATATTAGATTCAATTTCAGCCCACGATGGAGATCAGTTCGAGTTCAGGGTTATGTTCAAAACTCCTGAAGGATATACTAGCCAATCAAAATGGCCGGAGATCCTCTTTTTTGATTCTTCATATAATTCAAATGGAGTACCTCAACCTTCTATTGTCCAAGATTATGAGCACAATGAGATACAAGTAAATAACTCAGTTAAAATTGATGGAGTCGATTATTATTATGTGAGCGCCAATACTTTACCTGTATATACATTATCGAAATTCTCACTTGTACCTTATGATAGGGTATTTGTCTCTTCTGCAGAATTAAACAACAAAATCATAAACCATAATGGTCAGTATGATCCGATTAAATTCGATTCATTAAAAGGCTCAAAGTACATTGGATATGGAATTCTAGAAGACAAATATCTTAAAACATATAAAAATGAAGAGATACTAATAACAGCAGAAGTCGCAGAAAATATAGATGGCATAATTCCTGCATCTCCATTATCTTTCAATCAGCAACAGCAGATATTTACTAGAAACAATACAGTTCAGTCGCATAGAAATAAGATTCGAT
This sequence comes from Ignavibacteria bacterium, assembly GCA_041653855.1. Taxonomy (GTDB): domain Bacteria; phylum Bacteroidota; class Ignavibacteria; order Tepidaquicellales; family Tepidaquicellaceae; genus FEN-1279. The sequence goes on from JBAZEQ010000034.1 coordinate 13,360, forward strand.
TTGGAGGTCAGGTAGGATCATCCGTATTTTATGGACGCCCTTGTTCATTCTTCAAACCAAAAGTAGCAAGTGATTATTCATTCCCTGAAAACTATGCAGATAGTATAGAAGGAATTGATGGAAACATTCCAAGTCCTTATTGGTCCAATAAATTCACCGGATATACAATAAAGCCTGAAGAGAACGGTATAATATTCGAATATGAATTAAACCCCTCTACATTAAATGGAAACAATGTTGCTGTTAGACTTGGGCATTTTGAATCCTCAATTGGATTAACTGTTCGCTTTATTGGGGCTACTACTTTTGTGAATTATTACAGTCCCGCAGTAGGGGGTGGGACTACATATTCAATCGACCTTGAATATAATGGCCCTGTGAAATGTCAGGTGGGAATTATAAATGAAAATGGAGTTTTGAAAGCTAACTATAGCGTAAAATACGGAACTAATTGTTTACAGCGATCAATTGAATATATTAAAGGCGATTATCTTGATACATTATTATCTTCCAATATAATTGGGATTGGCAATATGACATCCACTAAATTGCAATACTTATCTGAATCTAGAGTTTTTGATTATTGGCGTCCAGTTTTCTCTGTGATTGTGGACGGTATTTCTGCAACTGACAATACGTTTGTAGAAATAAAGAATTCTGTTGTTAAGTATGAATTAGCTAAGGAATCATATCAATCTTTGGTGGTAGAGTTTGGTAAGGATGACACCTTCAAAGAGGGAGATGATGAGTATTTCTCTT
>JBAZEQ010000035.1:0-13790 GCA_041653855.1 Ignavibacteria bacterium
TAATGCTCTGAAAAAAATCACAGGAAAAGATTACTCGTTTAATACAAAACTCAAAGCAGATTTTGATTGGGATTTTATTAAAACATTAAATAAGAAAAAATATGCAACCCTGATAACCGAAAAAGGCAATATAAAAATTAAGCTTCTGCCTGAAGTTGCGCTTTTTTCGGTTTTAAATTTCATCAAACTTGCAGAAAAGAAATTTTATGACAAAACTGCTTTTCCCCGTGTCGTTCCTAACTTTGTAATACAGGGCGGAGACCCGCAAAACAGCGGCTATGGAGGACCTGATTATTCTATCCGCTCCGAGTTTTCTCCCTTGCATTTCGAGAGAGGAATGTTCGGTATGGCATCCGAAGGCAGAGATACGGAAGGAAGTCAGTTTTTCATTATGCATTCTCCTCACTATCATCTCGATGGAAGATATACTATCTTTGGAGAGGTCGTAGAAGGAATGGATGTGGTTGACAATATAGCATTTTCAGATATACTTGAATCGATTACTTTTTCAGAAAATTAATTTCATATTTAAAAACTATTTAATTCAATAATTTGTTAATATATTATTATAACCGTAATTAAGTTGTATTTCAAAATTATAAACAAAAAAGAAATTAAAAATTATAAAGGATTAAAATTATGATATCACAAAAGCTTCAAGACGCTTTCAATGAGCAAATAAATAAAGAATTATATTCGGAATATCTTTACCTGTCTATGGCGGCATATTGCTATTCTAATGATTTTGACGGATTCGCAAATTATTTTATGGTACAAACCCAGGAAGAACATTTCCACGCTATGAAGATGTTTAATTTCGTAACGGATTGCGGTGGAAAAGTAATATTAAAACCTATAGCCGGACCGGAAGTTGATTTCAATTCGGTTGTCGAGATTTATGAAAAAACTTTGACTCACGAGCAATTCGTAACAAAATCAATAAACGAACTTATGAGTCTGGCTATTAAGGAAAACGACCATGCCTCATCGAGCTTTTTAAAATGGTTCATAGATGAACAGGTGGAAGAAGAAGCAACTGTTACAAAAATTCTCAGCAAACTGAAACTTATAAAAGGCGAAGGACAGGGAATGCTTATGCTCGATACCGAGCTTGCCGCCCGCGTATTTACCCCACCCGCCGCTACCGCATAATTATATTTACAAAAGAACGCCTGTATCGGACAGGTGTTCTTTTGTGTTTCTGCTAAACGATTATTCATTTCTATTTTGTTGTTTTTTATTACTGAAAAAACTTTTATATTTGAAATACAATTATAATGGAGGAAAATAAAAATGAAAACTCGTTTTTTTACGCTCGTATATCTTTTCATCTTTTCTTCAATCTCGTCGCCACAGGTCAATTATTATTACTATCCGATGAATACGGGGACAACAAATAATTTATATGCTTTCAGTGCATATAACAATCAATATGCATATGCGGTTGGTGCTAATGGGACATTGTTAAAAACAAGCGGACAAGCAGGAGCAAATTTCGGAACAAATTGGGCGTCTATTACTTTAGGTACTTCAAATGATTTTAGGAATATGATTATGCATAACCTCTTTCTTACTTACAGGGAATATATCTTTGGAAATAATGGAAGTATTTTTTCAACAAGTAATTATGGTGCAAACTGGATAACTGAAAATTCTGGGGTAAACGTTAATCTATATTCTGGAGCAACTTTAAATGATACAACAATTTCCGCAAATAAAATATTTATTGTGGGAAATAATGGCACAATTTTATTAAAATATGACTCTGTGAATTATACTCCATGGTATCAAATAAATTCAGGAACTACAAATAACCTTAAATCAATTTACTTTAACATAAGTACGGGCTGGATTACTGGAGTAAACGGTACATTGCTTAAATCTACTAATCTTGGTGTAAATTGGTTTTCGGTTAACACAGGGATTAATAACGAACTGAATTCTATTTGTTTTCAGGATTCTTCTACGGGTTTCATTGGAGGAAGCGGAGGAATAATTTTAAAAACCACAAATAAAGGAACAAACTGGTTTACCGTACAAAGCGGTACAACCCAAACCCTGAATAATATTTCACAATATCGAAAATATGTGGGCGGAAATTATGTTTATACTCAGTGGATTGTAGGAAATAACGGTACAGTTCTTACTTCCACAAATAACGGTGTAAATTGGGTCTCTGAAAATTATGTCCCCCAAGTAAATTTAAACTCAGGTCAGTACATATATAATAATTTCTGGGTAGTAGGAGACAACGGGAAAATTTATAAAAGAAATCTCGATACGGTATATCACACAAATGAATATGTTAAATTAGACGGGAACAATATAAATTCATTTTTTATAAACAAAGGCATCTTTAATCAGGACATCAGAACAACTAATACACCCGGTTTTGAATGGCCCAAAGGAAACGGTAGATACGCCATCTTTACATCCGGATTAAATATTGCCGCAAAAGTAAACGGGGAACTGCGAGAAGCAATGGCGTCATATAAAGGTGAATATGGTCCCGGTTATTGTGTTAACGGAATTTTTTATTCTAATTTATATTTCAAAATTTACAAAGTCAGTAAAAATGAAAACACACAAACCAGCTGGGATTGGGCAAACTGGGGACAAATGGTTCCGTATGGAGCGCCATATATAGATGTAAATAACAATGGAATTTATGAGCCGGCGATAGATACTCCGGGAGTTCGAAACGCAAACCAAACTATATTTTATTGTATGACTGACGCAGATTACAATACGCACGACCCGGGTGAAGGATTCGGCGGAGGCACTCAACCTCTCGGTGCAGAAGTGCATATGACCGCATGGGCTTACGATGCTCCGGGTTTGCAAGATGTTCAGTTTATAAGTTATGAAATAATAAATAAAAGTACGAACACCTGGAATGCAACACAAATTGCTATAGTTTGTGACCCGGATTTGGGAGATGCAAATGACGATTATGTTGGGTGTGATACCGTATTAAAACTTGGTTTCTGTTATAATGGAGATAATAATGATAACATTTATGGTGCAAATCCTCCCGCTGTTGGAATGACCCTTCTTATCAGTCCGCTTAATAGAATGGTTACGCCCAATAGAAGATTAGGAATGACATCGTTTAATACATTTATAGGTACAGGTGCTTCACCACCTCCGTGTGAAAGTGACCCGAATGGAGAACCTCCTCAGGCATATCAAATGCTTTGCGGTTTTAAAAAAGATTCTACGTGTAATCTTGACCCGACTCAGGTTCCTCCTAAAAAAACAAAATTTTGTTATCCCGGTGACCCTGAAACAAATGTCGGCTGGACAGAAGCAAAAGGCTCGATAGGTAATTGCGGTCGTGATTCTACAGGTGTTATTTATTCACCAAATTCTCCAAGTGACAAAAGATATATTATGTCTTCCGGCGCAAACAATTTCAGTATCGCACCCGGTGAATCACAGAAATTCGTAATTGCACAAATGATTGCAAGAGGTTCAAGCAATCTTAACTCGGTTACAGTTTTAAAAAATCTCTGTACTAACGTCAGGGCATTCTACGAACAAAATTTTCCGATTGGAATAAATCAGGTATCAACTGAAATTCCACGCGAGTTTAAGTTAATGCAAAACTATCCCAACCCGTTTAACCCGACTACAAATATCAAGTATAAAATTGCTAAATCCGGATTGGTTACCATAAAAGTATACAACATTCTCGGAAAAGAAATTCAAACACTGGTGAACGAAAAACAAGAAACCGGAACGTATGAGGTAACCTTCTATGGAAACAATTTGGCTTCCGGGATTTATTTTTATAAACTTCAAGCAGGGGATTTTACACAAACACGAAAAATGCTGATGATAAAATAGCGTAATCAATTTTATCAGATATCCGCCTGTGGTGGAATTTTTACAAAATAAAATATAAAAGCATACATCTTACCCGATGTATGCTTTTATAAATTTGTAATTATTTCTACGTTTAAAACTTTATAACCTTATAACTTTATAACTTTAAACCTTTAACTTCATAACTTTCAAACTTATTTTCTCTTCGCCGTGAATACTCCGTTCGGTTGATTGAAAATAATTTCTGTTATCTTTCCCGATACTTCTGTAAACTTCACGCTAAATCCTTCGAGGTCTTTTATATTAAATTCGTTTTCTCCAATTGGAATCAATTCATAATCCGGCTGTCCCGCAATGCTTAATATTAGCGTGTTTTCGCCCCTTATACTGATCTTGGTTATGGCTCCCGATATCTCATATTCCCCAACGTATTTTTCAAGAGTTGATTTTTCCACATTTTTCTTTTCGATAACCTTTTTAAATTCAATATCTTTTACTCCGTCCTGTAGGGGCGCGGACAGTTTATCAATTTCACCTTTATAGTTTGTGTAAAAAGTAATTTTAATATTCGGAACTACATCATTTTTGTCAACCGTTTCGAAGATATCATAATGATAATGTTTTAATTCTGCCTTCATCGAATGAAAATCTGCTATTAACTTATCGTCGCCAAAAATAATTTCTATGGTTCCGTATGCAGGGTGTTCATATTTTCCGTTATAAGATTTCAGCGGGTGCGAGGGTTCAGTTCCTTCTACTTTATTTGGGTCTTTTTTTTCTTTTTGTTCTTTTATCATTTCTATGGCTTTCTTCTTATCGCCCAACAACCTGTCGCTCCAATCAATCTCGCTCAAACCGAGAAGTTTATCTATCGCATAGTTTCGTGCAACGGAAGTCAAAGATGTTCCGTCCATATTGGTAAGAACAACTATTCCAATGCTGTCTTTCGGAAAAAAACAAACCGATGCCGAGAATCCGTCTATGTTTCCTCCGTGTTCAACTCTTAAATGCCCTCGATAAGAAGTTATCATCCAGCCCATTCCATATAAATTATAAAACACTTCTTCGCTAATTGAACTTGGTACTACCATTTGAGGTGTTTGCGTTTGCCTTAATGAAGCATCGGAAAGGATTTGCTTTTCGTTAAACTTACCTCCGTTGATTTGCATAATAATCCAATTCGCCATATCCGTTACGTTTGAATTTATAGAGCCTGCCGGTCCCATTGCGTCCAGATTTCTGAATGGAATTTCTTTCACTACATCATTTCTTTCCGCATAAGGTTTTGCAAAATCTGTCGTTTTTTGAGATTCATTTACGGATAAGTTAGATGATTTCATTTCGAGCGGTTCAAATATTTTCTTGGTTATAATATTTTCCCATTTTTCACCTGAAACCACCTCTACTAAATATCCCGCTGTTGTAAACATAATGTTTTGATACTGCCATGTTTCCCTGAACCCTTTGCTTGGCTCAAGGTATCTTAAAGCATCTACAATATCTTTCCTTGATAAATTATCCGCTCCGTACCAGGCAAAGTCGTGTCTTGGAAATCCGGAACGATGGCAGAGTAAATCTTTGACTGTTATGTGTGTGGTAACATAATCGTCCTGAAGTTTAAAATTTGGATAATATGTAATTATGGGTTTATCAAAATCAATTTTTCCTTCATCTACCATCAGGCAAACCGATGCCGATGTAAAAGCTTTTGAACAGGAACCAATTGCAAATAATGTATTTGGAGTTACAGGCAAATTATTCTTAACATCTCTGAGCCCGAATCCTTTTGTATAAACAATTTTACCATTCTTAACTATAGCAACGGCACATCCCTTCACTTTCCAGTCTTTCATTGCGTTTTCAACATACTGCTCATATCCATTAAGATTTAAATTATCCTGAGCAAAAACATTTGCAGAGAAAATAAAGACAATCATTAACAGGGTACTCAATATACGGTTTTTCATAGGAATTAAATTTAAAGTTTATATTTGTTATTTTAAGACGGATAATAATTGCTTTAAGTTTCCGTTATTAGTAACAGTCGTTGTAAGTTATGAATTTTAATTTTAAAAATAAAGTATAAAAATGTATACAATACAATGGATTGAAAAATTACCCCGCTATTTAACTTTTATTTTTTCTGTTTTCATAGTCATTATATTTGGCTTTCTCGATTATATTACAGGAACCGATTTTTCTTTTTATATTTTTTATGTAATCCCTGTCTTATTTATTGTCTGGTTTGCAGGGAAAAAGTATGGTATCGCACTTTGTCTGGTGTGCCTCGTTCCCTGGTACATAGATACTTTTTTCCTGAGGGAAATAGAAATTAAATATTCTACGCTCGTTTGGAATATTATTGTTGAATTTTCTTTCTTTGCTATTTTGATTTTTTCCGTTTCCGCTTTGAGAAAAGCAATCGAAAAACAGGAGGAAGCAGAAAAGAAAAAGATTTCCAGGGAACTCGAAATTGCAAAAGAAGTACAACAAAAACTTTTCCCACAAGTATCACCGGAAATCAAATGTGTTAGTTATTGTGGATTATGTGAACCCGCCGAAGCTATTGGCGGAGATTATTACGATTATTTTAGAATTAATAAAAACGAAACCGCTTTTGCTATCGGTGATATTGCCGGGCACGGTCTGTCCTCTGCGCTTTTGATGGCTGGACTTGTGGGGTTTGTGAGAAGTAATGCAATAATGTATAATGAAGATTTGAAAATCTTTATGGATAAAGTCAATAAACTTATGTGTGAATCTACGGACGGTAGTAAATTTGCAACATTCTTTTATTCTGTTTACAATTGCGAAACGAATATGCTTAGGTTTGTAAATGCGGGACACAACCCTCCGCTCTTATATAAATCGAAAACAAAATCGTTCGAAGAATTAAAAACCGATGGATTTATTATAGGAGGTATCAGCAATTTTAAATATGAAGATGCTTCGGTAAAACTCGACGGTGAAGATTTACTTCTTTATTATACTGACGGTATAACGGAATATTTCAACCAAAAAGAAGAACAATTTGGGGTTGATAGATTAAAGAACACGGTTGAAAAATATTTCGATTTACCACCAAAAGATATTTGTAATAAAATTATTGAAGAGGTTAAAGCTTATTCAAACGGAATACCGCAAGCAGACGATATGACACTGCTTACAATTAAAATTAATTAATATAAAAATGCCCTGCATTCAAAAAGAGTTTTGTCTGAAGCCGAGAGAAAGAGGTTTTCATTTAATTACCGGTGAGGTATTAAATAACATTCCTGAAATAAAAAATATTAAAATAGGAATTGCACACATTTTTATACAGCATACCTCGGCATCGCTTACCATTAACGAAAACGCCGACCCTACCGTGAGAGATGATATGGAAACTCATTTCAATAAAATGGTACCCGAAGAAGGAGATTATTATCGGCATACATTCGAAGGTCTCGATGATATGACGTCGCACATTAAATGCTCTATATTGGGAAGCAGCGTTTCGGTTCCTATAAAAAACGGAAAGCTAAATATTGGCATATGGCAGGGTATCTATCTCTGTGAACACCGCAACCACGGAGGAAAAAGAAAACTTGTAATAACTTTAATCGGAGAATAAAACCTTAAGTTTTATATCTTTACAAAGTAAGTAAACAATCCAAGTAGTATTAACACCATACCTGCTATAGCCCTTTCGTATTTATCCAGAAAGTGAAGTTTTTCGCTTAACTTCTCAAGACTTCTTCTTCCGAAGTCCACAAGAAAAATCATAAACGAAACCGTTACCACGAGGTACACAAAAGACAAAATCAATATTCCTCCCCACCCGATAGAGCCTGCTGTAAAATAATATGCTTCGATTTCTATACAGGGAGAAAAAAACATCAAGGCTCCGAAAGAAAATACAATTGCTAACTTTGATTTTTTGTCGCTTTGCTGTAAATCTTCGGTATTGATATGGTGATGTTTGTGATGCGGTTTTATAAAATTTAAAACTAAATATATAATTCCGAAAAGCATTAAAACAACCGGAGCTATTATTCCCGTAATAGTTTCAAGTGAATCGCTAAGTTTGTACCCTACAAAACCGACTATAATACCAATTATAATCGTACTTGTAATGTGGGCAAACCCGGTAATTGCCGTAACCAGAAGGGTTTCTCTGCGTGTCCATTTTTCGGATTTACTTATGGCAACAAGCGGAAACCAGTGGTTCGGAATTAATGCATGTGTAACGCTAAGTATTATACTTCCGATAAATATCTGTAACATAATTTACTAAATAAATAAATTAATTATCAAAATCCAATTCTAAGATTTTAAAATACTAATTTAGCAGTTTATTATAAATGAAATATCGATTTTATTTATTAATTTTGTCGCCTAAAGCAATGAGCAGTTTTTTTATAATATCTTTTGTTGGTTCGTGTATTAATTTCCCGTTAGTGTCGAATTTTTCATTTGCAAAAGTAACATATACTTCAGGCTTATTTAATAAATTCAAATTCAGGGCTATCGAAATTTGTCTAAGATGCATTTGAGCCCTTACCGTTCCAAGCATACCCGGCGAGGCACCCATAATTGCCGTGGCTTTCTCGTTAAACGGTGCGTCAGGCATTTTAGAAACCCAATCGATTGCGTTTTTTAATATACCCGGAATCGAATAATTATATTCAGGCGTTGCGATAAGCAAACCGTCTGCCGAAGAGACTTTCCCGGAAATAATCTTTACACTTTCGGGAATATCTTTTATTCTTTCGTCATCATTGTAAACAGGGATTCCGCTTATATCTAAAATTTCTATTTCCATATTCTCGGGTTTCAATTCAATCGCCGCTCTGATTAAAGCATTATTATAAGAATCTCTTCTTAAGCTACCCGCAATTGCTGCTATTTTTATTTTCTCTTTCATATAATCTTCAAATTTATTTTTTAAAAAATTTAATTTTTATCATCTAATTTCAGATTAACCTGTCATGGGTATTTCAATAAATAATATTTTTGAATCTGACTCTGCTTTTATATTAAGTGAAGTAACTCTTTCTATTCCCATTCCGTCTCTCTTATCGAGTACTTCGTCTTCTATTAATATCTTCCCTTCTATTATAAAAACGTAAACACCGTTACCATTTTGATTGACTTTGTATTCAATATTTTTCCCCTCTTCCAAATCGGATAAAGAGAAATATGTATCCTGATTCAGCCATAGCGTATCGTCACTTTTCACTGGCGAAACAATCGTAAAAATTGTATTCTTCATTAAGAACGGGTCAAAAATCTTCTGGTCGTATCTTGGTTTGATATCGTGCTCTTTCGGAAAAACCCAAATCTGCAAAAGATTTACGGCTTCGTCACCGGAAGCGTTGTATTCGGAATGCATTAATCCCGAACCCGCAGACATTACCTGAACTTCGTTCACCGTAATTACTTCTTCGTGTCCCATACTATCCCTGTGGGCAAGGGAGCCCGAGAGCGGTATAGTAACTATTTCCATATTTTCGTGTGGATGTGTACCAAAGCCCTCGCCGGGTTCTATTATATCATCATTCAAAACTCTTAGCATTCCAAAGTGTACTCTTTCCTTATCGTAATATCCCGCAAAACTAAATGTATGATGAGTCTTAAGCCAGCCGTGGTCGACATATCCCCTTGTATCTGCTCTATGTATTACCGATTTATTTGATTTCATTGATTTTGCTGATTAAGTTGATTTAAAAATTATTGTTTATTTTAAATACTTTATTAACTACTTTTTTTCCATTCCTTTATTTTTTCAAGTATTTCTCTTTGAATGGATTGGGTTTTATTGTTCTAATACATCTTTGTTTATTGTATTGTTCATAATTTTCTTTTATGATAAAATTTATTTTGCTGTTATTTTTAATTTAATATTAAACTTATCGTTAATTACTTTATCACCGAGATTCTCAAAGAACTTTCCGGAACCGTATTTTATTCCCCACTCGGTTCTATCTATATCGAAATCCGCAAAAGAACTCAATACACCGTTTTCAATTTTAATCGACGCAGGAAAAGAGATTCCTTTTGAGATTCCTTTTATGGTAAGGTTTCCACTGATAGTATTATTAAAATTGGGCATTGCAGGGTCATTAAACGGTTCGACCTTAGTAATTTCAAATATAGAATAAGGAAATTTTTCTACGGAAAAGAAATCTTCAGATTTTAAATGATTGATTAGTTTTGCATTAAATTCTGCGTCATCCAGGTCAAGGTTAACTATTGTATTCATATCTATTTCAAAACTGCCGCCGACCACACTTCCTTTGTTAATGTTGATTTCACCCTTTGCAAGTTTAATCGTACCTTCGTGTTCACCTGTAACTTTTTTACCGTGCCAGTTTACCGTGCTTGCAGAAGTATCAACTTTTAATACCTGCGAGCCTTTCATTGTTTCTCCCGATTTCTCGCTCGAAATCATTTTTACCTCTTTGCTCGTTTTACTGCAACCGGTAAGAGAAATAACTGCAATGAATAATGTTATAGAAATCATTACAAACGAATAAATAATGTTTTTTGTTTTCATGTTTTTTGATGTTTGGTTATTAATTAATTAAATTTTTTATCCCCTTAGTTTATCTAATAATATATTTAAATTTTTTGCCTCTGCTTCAGATAAAGTATTAAATATTTCTTTCCATTTCGGCTGAGTAGCGTCTATTTTTTTCAAAAGTTTCAAACCTTTTTCCGTTATTGATACGTCAACCGAGCGTCTGTCTTTTTTGCAGGCTCTTCTTGTAAGCAACTCTTTTATTAAAAGCCTGTCAACAATTCTCGATGCATTGGAGGATTTATCCAGCATCCTCTCTATCAATAGGTTTACTGTTGCCGGGTTCGGGTGTTGACCTCTTAAAATTCTTAATACATTATACTGGGGCAATGTAAGTCCATACGGTTTAAGATTGGAGGAGTTTACCAGATTCATCCAGTTCCCGGTATAAAGAATATTTACCACGAGTTTCTCATATTCATTACCGAATTTCTTTTGTATTATTTCGTCTTCAAGTTTCATACCAAGTGTATTTAATGTTTTTACATTATATGTATATACATAGACAACACAAAACAATATTAAAGAGTTCCGCCTTTGTTCGTAGTGTCCGCCACGACGAATGTAAAGTGCGAATTTAAAGAATCGGTGAATACAATATGTTTTCTTTGCTCAACTTTTGATAACTGCAAATAGGGGAATAAAATAAATTTCTTTTTATGGTTTTAATTAATTAAATTGACTTATTGGTATTGTTTATATATTTTTTATAGCAATTGATAAATGTACTTTGTTAGAGGTTTGAATTAGTCGCTATAATTTGTATGTTTTTATAAATTTTACTGAAGATTAAATATCGAAAAAATGAATCTACAATTTAAAACTTCGTTTAAAGTAAGTATGTTTTACTTTGCTTTCGGGCTGCTTGTGATACTGTTTTTTACAGCTACATTTAAGTTACCCCCGGAAACTTTTTTGCTTTCGCTGCTATTTCTTATACTTACAGCCGGTATCTTTGGTTTTATTACAAATATGATTTTGAAAAAAGATGCTGTAAACAGCGAAAAATCGGTGGTCGAGATTAGACCCGTAGAAGATACATCCGAAATCAAAGAAAAATTCAATAAGCTTCTCACGGAAAAGCACAAGATAGAGGCTTTGAATGATGCCAAGACAATGTTCCTCTCTAATATGAGTCAGGAAATCAGAACTCCGATGAGCGGAATAATCGGAATGACAGAACTGATGCTGTTAACCAACCTGACTAAAGAACAGAAAGAATATTTAGATATCATCAATTTCTCATCGAGTACACTGCTTGCCATAATAAACGATATATTAGACTTTTCCAGAATTGAAACCGGAAAGCTGAAGCTTGAAAGAATTGAATTTAACATTAAAGAACTTATTTATAAAACTTCACAAATTTTAGACTTCGATGCAAAGAGGAAAAAGCTATCGCTGAATATTGGAATAGACGAGAAAATCAATTACAACATTATCGGAGACCCGCTGAGAGTAAACCAGATATTGATTAATTTACTGAAAAATTCAGTGAACTCAACTGAAAAAGGATATATCGAAATAGAATTGAAAGAGTTGAAACACGAGAATAATATGATATGGCTCGAGTTTAAGATTACGGATACTGGATGCGGAATGTCGAAAGAAAAACTCGGATTAATATACGGAGATATAAACGGAAAAGAACCTACAGATGACATTCCGGCTTTTGAATACAGGGGCACGGGGCTTGGTACGGCTATACTGAAACACCTGCTAATGCTGATGAAGGGAAAAATGACGGTGGAAAGTACGGAAAACGAAGGTTCGGTTTTCGTGCTTGAAATTCCCTTTGAATCTGCCGTTCCACATATTATTAAACCGGTAAAAAAGGAAGCAGAACCAAAACCGGTCGAAACTGGAACAACCCAAAAAGCAAATATTCTCGTAGCAGAAGATAACATAGTAAACCAGAGATTAGTAAAGGAACTGCTGATAAGGAAAAACTTCGATGTTACTATTGTTGATAATGGATTAAAAATATTTGACATTTTAGAGCAGTCGAACTTCAACATTATACTGATGGATATTCAGATGCCGGTGATGGACGGGCTTGAAGCTACAGCTATTATCAGAGAAATAGAAAAAGGAACCGGCAAACACATCCCGATTATCGGAATTACGGCTTATGCGGTAAAAGCTGACAGGGAAAAGTGTTTGAGTGCCGGAATGGACGATTACCTTGCTAAACCTTTTGTTAAAGAAGAGTTTTATAATATGATAGAAAAATACCTGAAAAAAATGAACGGTATTTCATAGTGTATTTTATGGTTTAAAGTGCAAAATTCGCATTAAATTTTTTCACCTTCACGGAACGGGGAGAACAAAAATTGTGTTGTTTACGATACAGGGAGAAACACACGATTTATAGTTATTTTTAATTTAGTTTGTGTTTTTATTCCTTCTGTTTTTTTTCCTCAATATTTTATTTGTATTTTTTTCAAGACAGCAAAATAATATTAAAAATTAACACCCTTAAATTTTTCACCGGTGTCCAACGAAAAAACGTATATAAACGAAAAAATTATCTGTTATCACTGCGGCGATACCTGCAAAGATAAAACAATCGGCAAGTACGGAAAATATTTCTGTTGCCAGGGTTGTAAAATTGTTTATGAAATTTTAGAGGAAAATAAACTATGTAAATATTACGACTTCGAAAAAAATCCCGGTGTATCCCCATCCGTAATAAAAGAAAAAAAATACTCTTACCTTGAAGACGAGCAGACACTAAAACAGATTTTAGATTTTTCCGATGGAAATATCTGTATGGTAACTTTTCACATTCCTCAAATGCACTGCAGTTCCTGTATCTGGCTTCTGGAAAATATCAACAGGCTAAACAAGGGTGTGGTTTCTTCGCGGGTTAATTTTCTTCAGAAAAAATTATCACTAAAATTTTTAAACGGCAAAACCTCCCTTAAAGAAATTGCTGAGTTGCTCGACTCTATAGGGTATGAACCACTCATAAACCTGGAATCAGTAGAAAAGAAAAAGAAAAGCGATTATAATAAAAAGTTATATTACAAAATCGGTGTTGCAGGTTTTGCCGCGGGAAATATTATGCTCCTTAGTTTCCCCGAATACTTCGGACTCGACAGGACACTCGATGGAATGCTCGGAAATTTCTTCGGATACCTGAACCTGCTGATTTCCTTGCCCGTATTGTTATACAGTGCCAGCGTTTATTACATCCCTGCTATTAAGGGACTTAGAAAAAAAGTTGTTAATATAGACGTTCCAATTTCGCTTGGTATAGCTGTTTTGTTTTTTAGAAGCGCCTATGAAATTTTGATCCGGACTGGAGCGGGATATTCGGACTCTATGGCAATGCTGGTTTTTCTATTGTTAGTTGGAAAAATTCTTCAAAATAAAACATCTGAGGCGATTAATTTTG
>JBAZEQ010000036.1:0-13778 GCA_041653855.1 Ignavibacteria bacterium
TGTAGAGTGCATTAAGTCCGTAGAGTCCGTAGAGTGCATTGAGTCTGTAGAGTTCGTAGAGTGCATAGAGTCTGTAGAGTTCGTAGAATGTATAGAGTTCGTAGAGTCCGTAGAGTGCATTGAGTCCGTAGAGTGCATTGAGTCCGTAGAGTGCATTGAGTCTGTAGAGTTCGTAGAGTGCATAGAGTGCGGAGAGTGCGGAGAGTGCGGAGAGGATAAAAAATAAATAGTAAAATAAAAAAACTTACCTGACACAATCTTACAGATCTTTCGTTCTTACTTATCACATTTTACTTTTTACTTAAATTATTCCACCCAGCATTTTATACCATACGATTCAATCAAAGATTTATATTCATTTAACCGGTTTGTAGAAACAGCTAAGTCTTTATTCATCGTGTATTCTCTGCCTAAATCAGAATACTTACTTTCGCCGAGCGAGTGATAAGGTAAAAGACGTATTTTTTTTATACCTATTTGTTTGCAAAATTCAGCGATAGATTTTACTTGAAAATCGGATTCATTTACATCAGGGATTACAGGAATAGAGACTGTTATTTTTTCGGAATATAATTCAGCAAGATTTTTCAGGTTGGTTAATATTTTTTCGTTCGTGCTACCGGTTACGCTTTTATGAATATCATTATCCATACATTTCAAATCGAAATAGAAGAAATCGAATTCACCGGCAATATTCCGAACCTCGCTCCAATCAAACATTCCACAGGTCTCGATACCAACAGATAATCCGAAAGATAAAGTTTCATTAATAAATTCTTTAATAAACTCTGTTTGTAAAAACGGCTCACCGCCGGAAAATGTAACCCCACCGCCGGAGTTTTTATAAAAAGATATATTCGGTTTTACTTTTTTTATTAATTCTTCGAGAGATAAGTATCTTCCTACAAATTTAATCGCACGGGTCGGGCAAGAATCCACACATTCGCGAGTCTGACAGTCTTTACATATATTGCGATTGAAATTTGGAAAGCCATCTGAATCGCTTATACTTACAGCATTGTAAGGACAGGCTTTTATACAGTTTTGACTTTTTTTGCATAAAGAATGTATATGCATTAATTCAGGATAAGGCTTCTGTCCTTCGGGATTAGAACACCATTTGCATTTCAGCGGACAACCTTTCATAAATACGGTCGTGCGGATTCCCGGTCCATCCTGAACGGATAAATCCTGAATATCGAATATGAGAGCTTTTGTTGGCAAAGAAAATAATTATTTAGAATTTTCGAATAAATACATCATTTATATCTTTTGATATATATAGTTTAATCATAAATTTCCCATTTTCCCAATATATTAAATCTGGATCAATAATTCTTGTTTCTCCTCCCCCTCTGTCATAACTTCTAGTCACTCTTGCTTCAATTAAAGTATCAATTTTTTCTAAATACAAATCATATGACTTTCCTTTTATTAAGCTTATATAATAATTTGTATCAATAACAATATTTTTGGGGGATATAACAAAAAAATATAATGTATCTTTAAAATTCTTTTCTTGAATAATATAATCAAAACTTAATATATTATAATCAATAAATTCATTTTTGTTAATACCAGCTAATCTTGCATAAATCTTTCCATTACTTTTCCTTAAAACTGAATCAATAACATTAAATCTATAATGATTTTTATATTCCAAATTACTTGATGAACATCCATCAATTAAAACAAATAAAGGACTAAATATTATTACAATATTATAAAAAATCTTTTTCATGTTTTACAATTTTTCGTTCTTCAGTTCAGCCCACGGTTTTAACCGTGGGCAAGCTATCATATTAATTCAAAACCGTTTCAATGGTTTTTTCATCCAGTCCATATATTTTCAAATACTTTCTAATTTCATCTAAATATGATATCTTTTTGTGGTGTTCTTTTTGATTTTCAATATAATTTTTTACAGCAAAAATTTTATCTATGCTAATTGAAAAAGCCGAATAACCGGATTGCCATGCAAACTTTTCTTTTGAGAGACTACTTGCATTAATCCAGTGCGAAGATTCTCCTTTTATATTTTTCACAATATCTTTTAAAGAATAATTCTGAGACTGTTTTAACAAAATATGGATATGGTCATTATATCCGTTAATACACTCAACATGAGAATCAAAATCGGTAATCAACCTGTCTTTAATATGTTTGTGAAGTTTAGATTCGAACGAATCATTTATAAAAGGTAATCTATCCTTAGTAGAAAAAATTAAATGAATCCATATATTAGTGTATGAATGCATATTTTTTGTAAACCGTTAAAACGGTTTTGTGTTTAGTTTATCATTTTCCCACGGATAAATCCGTGGGCTGAACTGAAGAACAATTTATTCTTTCTTTTTACAAATCTTTTTAAATCGTCCGCCACGGCGGATTTAAAATTGTAACAGTTTTGTGTTTAGTTTATCATTTTCCCACTGATGAATATGTGGGCTGAACTGAAAAACTATTTAAGAACTTCACAGAACTTTTATTAAACCGTCCGCCTCGGCGGATTTAAAATTGAAACGGTTTTGTTTTTATTCAACATTTCCCCACGGATAAATCCGTGGGCTGAACTGAAAAACAAAAACGTTTCCATTTAAATTATAAACACTCACGCCTAAATACTATGCTCTGTCCTCTTTATAATCTCATCCTGTATCGTTTTGCCGAGTTCCACGAAGAATGCGCTGAAACCCGCAACTCGAACGATTAAATCACGATAATTTTCAGGATGCAACTGTGCATCTTTCAGCATCTCACTATCCACTACATTAAACTGAATCTGGAAACCAAGCGTATCGAAATATGTTTTAATCAAACTCAAAAGTTTCTTCGAACCCTGAATCCCCCGTAAAGCCGAAGGATGGAATTTCATATTATGCAAACCTCCACGAATCCGCGAATGGTCGATTTTTCCCGCTGAATGCAAAACCGCAAGCGGACCGTTTGTATCGGTTCCGGGGAATGGAGAAGTGACACCATCGCAAAGCGTCTCACCGGAAAATCTTCCATCGGGAGTTGCACCGCAGACTTTTCCAAAAGGTGCGTGTGTGCTGATTGCCAGCATCGAGGGGTCATACGGCACGTCGAGATAATTTTTCTGCTCGGAAACGTAATTGCAATATGTATCGAATAAATCTTCGTAAATGCTGTCCGCATAGTCATCATTATTTCCCCACTTCGGAACGGTAATTGCTTTATTCCTAAGCTTTTCATTTCCTTCCCAGTTTTTTAACATTGCACCACGAAGCTCTTCCATCGAAATATATTTTTCTTCATCTACAAGTTTTTTTACAACTGCAAGCGAATTTACAATATTTACCATTCCCGTGCTTAGCGTAGTCGGAGTTCCGTTGCAAACCGCACCGCCATCATCGAGCGATAATCCTCTTTCTATACAGTCGCGAACAAGCACAGATGAAAAAATCAAATTGCACGTTTGCCTGTGTGCGGACATAGCATAGTTCCAGTATCTCTGCCAGTTGCGAATCGAATTCCGCAAATGAAATTTATAAGCAGTGTAAAGCTCTTCGTAATTCGTTGGTATTTTCGTTTCATCGAATTGTATTCCCGTTCGCGGGTCTTTGCCTCCGTTCATAGCCAGCTCAAAAAGTTTCCCGTGATTTATAAATCCCGCCTGAACAACTCCGTAGCTCATACCTTCCATAGTCGGCTCTGTGCATCCGCCCATAGCCGCATATTTGCGAATGAGTGGCACGGGTAAATTCGATTTCTGCAATTCGTGCTGAATGTATACTTTCAGATTAAACCACGCCGGAAAACCGCATCCCGTCTTTACGCATTCGATTGCCTTTAATAAAAATTCCTCACTGAGCGAATCGTCGTACCACACCGAAAGTGTCGGTTGAGTTGTCTGGCAGTTGATTGCCGATTGCAAAATGAGAAGCGAGAGCTCATTATCTCCGCGGTGACCTTTTTCATCAAGCCCGCCGAGCATCATATTCTGGAAAAGATTTCCCGAGCCGAGACCCGCCCAAGAAAATGATGCTACGTATTCTATCTCGGTCATTTTAACTCGGAGGATTTCGAGAAGTTCGAGAACCTCATTATCTTTAATAGTGCCTGCATCTTTATCCATTTTATAAAATGGAAACATATAGCGGTCAAATCTTCCCGGTGAATACCCAAGGTGCGCACCTTCTATATGCCCTGCAAGGTAAATGAACCAGTACGCCTGAATAGCATCGCGGAAATTCCGTGGACGGTTTGCAGGAACGTATTTACACCTCTCCGCAATTTCAAGAAGTTCTTTTTTCCGTTTTGAATCTTTTTCGGTTTTAGCAAGCTCTTCTGCTTTCAGCCCGTAATTCTCAGCCCATTTAATCGTAGCTTCCAGAGTCCTGATTCCCGCACGCCAGAAATATATTTTTTCAGCTGATTTAAAATCCGTTACTTCGGTATTTTTTATTTTGTCTTTTAATCTTTCTATAATTCCGCTTAAGCCCTGCGTAAGTGCAGTTTCAAAATCCAGCACATATCTGCCTTCGGGAGCCGGGTCGTGCGGAGCAGTGTAGAGTCCCGCCTGCCAGCCTTTATCAATATATTCAGCCTGCTCGAAAACCCTTTTCCACAACGCATCGCCTACATCCTGCATACTTTTCCCGAGAAAGTATTCAGCGGATTCTTTCAAAGCGTGTTTATCTTCTTTTGAAATTAAATATTTCTTGCAGAAAAATTCAAAGTCGCCATCTTCCGCAATCTGCTTTGCTTTTGCTATTCCGCCGCCTTCGCCAATATCGGTAACGGCATCCTGTGCTTCGGCTTCTTCGTTTTTGAATTCACGCAAGATGTATCGTGAAGCATAGTTGCAATAAGGAATCGCACCGCGGACGTAACGCGTTTTACTACCGACCAGAATATCCTGCTCACGAATTACCGGAGTGAGACGTTCGATTGCATACGAATGACATTCTGCACGTCGCTCGAAAACGTTGAAGCCATCGGTTTTCGAGTGGGCTTCGGTATAATATTTTATGTATTCCGAATCAATAAATAGCGGCTCGGAGAGATACCTCTCGCGAATAAACTTTACCCTCTCCGTAGAAGGATTTGACTGAATTTCTTTTTTTGAAAAATGCATAATTTTGGTTATGAATTTTAATATTTTTGATAATATACTTTAAATAGAAAAGAGAAGAAATGAAGGAAAAGGGAAGAGCCATATATCACAGATTTACACTGATTTTTTTTTGTCGGGAGTCCTTAGAACGGAGACTCCCCGACACTGGAAAAAGGGGAAGAGCAATTCACCACTAAGGACACAGAGAGCACAGAGGGAACGGATTTTTTTGACGCTGATGTGTGATGATTGTTATGAGAAAATGGTTTGAGCTTTAATCCCGTAGGGATTACCTGTTAATAGCAAAATAAATCAAAGGTTATTCCAACCCCGAAGGGGTTACCCCATAGAGCCAATCCATCAACATAAAACCAATAAAATAAACAAGAATATTTTAAAGGGAAACCCCGGTGGGGTTTTGTTTTTTTAGAAATCAATTTGCTATTAACAGGAAACTCCTAACGGAGTTTAAGGAATTTTACCACTGAGGACACAGAGAGCACAGAGGGAATGGATTTTTTTGACGCTGATTTGTGATGATGGTTGAAAAAAGCGGAAGTAAGTTTTTATGGGAGGGAAATTAATTTGATTTTACTTTACTTACAGTCGACAAATATTCACTACGAAATTTTGAATACTTTATTGCATCATTAGCCGATAATGCTGTAGCAATTAAACTATACGAAAAAAATAAAACAAAGAATATAAAAAAAATAAGAGATTGCCGTTCAAATTTAAGAAGAATTAAATTAGATGTAATGATATATAATATTATTGAATAAGATAAAGCAAAAAACAAAGAAAAAAGTGTTATTTTAAAAGAAAGTAAAATACTATTATAATAATTTTTATTAATTAAAAATTTTACAAATTCATCATCACTTGATGATATAATAATAGCTAAAGCAGCAAAAAAAACCGAAAATACAATAGATAATATCGAAATTCCAATTGTATATACATCTTTTATAAATAAATTGTCAATCTGATTTGGGAAAAATACATAAATTAAAAAAGCAAATATTATAGAGCCAATAAAATCATATGAAAATATTACTTTCTTAATTTTCATTATGCTTAAATCTCGAAAAAATATTTAAAAATTTATTTTTAAGATAATTCAATATTAAATTATTTTCAATCTCATCTGTAGGTGCAGATTCTGTTATAGGATTATCTTTTGTTTTAATTGTAACTTGATTGTCATCAATTATACCATTTATTTCTGCATTACCATATCCATCATCAGCCATTGTTATTTTTGCTCTGATATCATTGTTTTCTATAATTTTTAAACCTTTTTCTTTCTGATTTGCATAATATTGTTCCTTTATCGTGCTCGCATTAAGATCTTTAATATATTTATCAACCTCTTTCCAATCTTCCGAAAGACTGGGATTTGACGGATGTAATTCAATTAACACTCTTTCAATGAAATTGAATTTGTGAATTTCTTCAAATATTTTATATCTTTCTTGTACTAATTCTATATCAGCATTTACAAAAAAGCCATCATTTGCTTGTATAAAAACTTCACAAAAATTTTTTCTGAATGCATCAATTTCAATTTTCACACTTACGGGATGAAATGCAATCAAACCTGATTTCACAATCATAAAAAATCTTGCTTTTGCTTGTACTTTATCTTTTAAAGACTCAATTGACAATTGATGATCTTTAGTATTTACAACTTCCTCTTCTGCCTCAGGATAATATTTCACCAAAAATCCTGTTATTATTACTCCAAGTTCAGCATCTTTAATAATATCAATAGCAAAAAAACCCCATAGAAAATTTCTTTTTAAAATGACATTCCCTTTTTTAAAAGAACTATAAATATAATCAAATTTATCAGTATAATTAGCCATCAAATTAAAACGTCCAAAATAATATTTACATTTTCTTTTTTCCATTTGCTAAATTTGATAAATATTAAGGTTTAGAATTTTAGACCTCTTGCCATCACATAAATTCTTTCATCAAATCTATCAGCTAGATTTTTAGGAGATTCTCGTTTTCTTCTAAATTGCTGTCGCATTAAAATTAATATATTTCGATTTCCTAACACCCAATTTTCCAATTGTTCTCTAAATTTATCATTTATTTTGAACGAATTATTATTACCAATTACAATCTCATTTTCAATAAGCATTTGTAATCCCAGACTCCAATCTTCAGGAATAAAATATCTCATAGAATATTCTTCAAGTTTTTTAATATTTGTAGCTTTCGACCTTACAATTGAATAAATCAATATATAAAAAGCTGGATAATTTATATAATTTAACATTTTAGATTTTAACTCATCTGTAAGAAAAAATTCATTTTTTATTTCTTTTACAGATTCGTTAGTGATGAATTTCATTTCATCTTTTAATGACTTAGTATCAACTTTTTTATCTATTACTCCTTTTTGACTTACTTTATCAATTTGCTGATTTATTTTTTCATTAATTTTAATTTCTAATTCATTAATAATTTTTTCTTCTAAGTTTTCAACTTTTCCATCTTCGAGTACACCATAGTTATTTTTATGCATAGATTTAAAATAACTATCATCATCTCGAAAATCACTTGGTGCATACATTACATTTGATTTAAAAATCAATACACCAAAAAATAATAAAACTAACATTACTGGAAATCCTATAATAAACCAAATAAATATATAATGTAATTCAGGATTAATAAAGCTTATCGCAACAGATGAATTCACTTCTGCCAGAGCTGCAAAAATAGCTATTATTGTTAATGGATTATTAATTTTATTAATTTTTTCAATAGTCATTATTTTTCCTTCCTTCCCCCTCTCTGATTTGTGGTTCGATATTCCTCCGTATGTTTGCGGGAATGATTATGCATAATTAGGGATTTTCAATAAAAGAATCAAGGAAGAAAATAATGAATACCGAAAAATCGGGATGCAAAAACGCATAATAAATAATAAGTAATGAGTTCCGCAAATGCGAGTATATGATTAATTGCAGTTCACTTTAGTGAACTGAATAATATTATTAATAATTTTTGACTTTAGTCACATAAAACAATTTAATGCGGCTAAAGCAATTTTAAAAAAATAATTTGTACCAGTCAGCTAAAGCTGACTGCAATTATTTTTTAGTACTAAATTAAAATTTTTTGTACCAGTCAGCTAAAGCTGACTGCAATTATTTTTTAGTGCTAAATTAAATTTTTTTGTACCAGTCGGCTAAAGCTGACTGCAATTATTTTTTAGTACTAAATTAAAATTTTTTGTACCAGTCGGCTAAAGCTGACTGCAATTGTTTTTTTAGAGGTAAATTAAAATTTTTTGTACCAGTCAGCTAAAGCTGACTGCAATTATTTTTTTAGTACTAAATTAAGATTTAAAGTATGCGTTTTTGAGTCTGTATCCCGCAAGTGGGACGCAAATAACGCGGAGTATGTTGAGTTATTATACCATAGTACCCTTAGTGTTCTCAGTAGTAGAAAAATCAGGATTTTTTGCTTCTTTTATAGATTTCACGGGCTTTTTTGCGTACGACTTTTCCGTTTTCATAAATAATCATATAGTCATCGTTTTTAATACGTTCAGCTACAAGACGCTTGTGAGCAAGTTTTACACCTTTGGTAATTTTGTCTTTAAGAATTTCTAATTTTTTGTCCCGTTTAGGTTTATATATAAGTGTTCCCATATATCTTTTTTTAAATATTTCAGTTTTAATTTAACTTATTTTGAAATATTTATAAATGAAGAATAATATTTGCCACAGATTCACAGATTAAAAGCTTTACCACTAAGGTCACTAAGTACACAAAGAAAAAGTGATTTTTAAATCAAAGTACGTTCAAAAAAAAACCCCGGATGGCTCTTCAAACACCCGGGATTCAGGTTATATCTTATTATGAAAAAAACTTTTTTTGTAATATTTTCCCGATGAATCGGGATGTATAGAACGCAAATGTTAACCCGATAAATTGGGATTCAAAGAGCGTAAATAAAACCCCGGATGGCTCTTCAAACACCCGGGATTCAGGTTATATCTTATTATGAAAAAAAACAAACTTATTCTAATGTTAAATGTTAAATGTTAAATGTTAAATTAAAAAATTTTACTTTCTACTTTTAACTTTATAATCCCGTAAACGGGATCTTCGCTACGCTTCGACTTTAAGAACGAGATCCCTGCTTAAAATCCGCAGGGATGACAATAAAGTTGTCATTTTAAGAACGAGATCCCTGCTTAAAATCCGCAGGGATGACAACAAAGTTGTCATTTTTTACTTGCGGCGGCAAGCTGAAATTTCTCGTTTGCCTGCATGATTTTTTCACCAAGCTCAAAGCTTAATGTAGGACTAAGGTAAACTGCTTTTTTTAAATCGTCTATTGCTTCTTTGAAATTGCCCGTATTATAGTTCAAAAGCCCGCGGTATTTAAAAGCAACGGGATTTTTTGAATTCAAATCTATATAATAGTTTAAATCTGCAAATGACTTTTCGTATTGCTTTAGCTGGAAATATGAATAACCTCTCTCGCAATAGGCTATTTGCAAATCGGGATTCAGTGATATTGCAAGGTCAAGGTCCTCGATAGCTTTCGCAAATAAACCCTGCTCATTGTAAAGCGAAGCTCTGCCAATGTAAGCGAAAACATTTTCCGGGTCGTGCTTAATGGACTCGCTAAAATCCTGAAGCGTGGAGCTGTATTTCTTTATTTCCTTATAATAATTCGCACGCAGTAAATAAGCATCGGCATCCGAAGGATTAAGCAAAATAGTCCGTGTAATATTAGTGATAGCAAGTTCATATTTATTTGTCCTCGCATATATTTCGCTAATGCTGGTATATGCGGCGGAATAATCGGGGTCAATAGTTAAAGCATTTTTGTAGTCGCTTAAAGCGGCATTATATAGCTTCTGACTTTCGAAGCACAAGCCACGATTATAATAAGCATCTGCATCATCGGGCTGAAAATCTATGGCTCTCGTAAAATCGGTAATAGCATTTTTGAAATCAAACATTTCAAAATATGCATTTCCGCGGTTTATATATGCCGAAGCATCAGCTGGGTCAAGCTCGATAGCCTTAGTAAAATCCCCAATGGCATAACCATGGTACCCGAGTTCTAAATAGGCGCAACCCCTATTAAAATAAGCCTCTGTAAATTGAGGATTTAGTTCAATAGCTTTATCAAAGTTCATAATAGCTTCCTCGTACTTGCAATCAAGTACTTTACGGTTCCCCACTTCAAGAAAGAAAATACCCTTTTGAGCGAAAGCAGAATCAAAGAGGGAAAAAACTATTACTACGATAAAAACATATAAATTAGCTTGTTTCATTGTAGTTTGTTTTAATTTAAAATAAAATTTACAATAAAAATATTATAGTTAATATAGTTTACTTATAATTTATTTTAGGTAAACATAATAACTATTAATTAAATATGCAAGTTATTTTTTTAAAATAAGGTTGAGAATTCAGGATTAAGAAATCGAGATAAAACATCAGGTTTAATTTTGTGTTTTACGAGATTTAAATGTTATTTTTGGCGGTAATAGAAAAAATGTGGAAAAAATTTTTATGTTTAAACTTAATAAATTAGTAAAATCCTTAAAAGTACGTAAGATTGAATTAGAAATTATAAATTCTGATTTTATCTCTATTTAATATTTGTTCAATCCTCGTTTCGGAATGTATTTAACGGAACTATTTTTCCATTTTCTACTTTCAGTCTTGTGCATTTGCAAGCCGGGCGGCACGGTCAGCAGTTTTCAGTTTATCAATAATTTCTTCGATATCTCCTTCCATAACATCCGAAAGGTTATATAGAGTTAGACCAATTCTGTGGTCTGTAAGGCGGTTTTGGGGAAAATTATATGTTCTAATTTTATCGCTTCTATCGCCGGATTTTACCATTTGCTTTCTTTTGTCCGAAACTTCTTTATCACGCTTTTCGAGTTCGAGTTCATATAGTCGAGAGCGAAGAACTTTCATAGCTTTCATTTTATTTTTCAATTGCGAGCGTTCATCCTGGCATTGCACAACACTACCTGTCGGGATATGAGTAATACGGATTGCTGTTTCGACTTTATTAACGTTTTGTCCGCCTGCACCACCCGAACGGAACACATCGATTTTCAAATCATTTTCATTAATATCTATTTCAAAATCTTCTGCTTCCGGAAGAACCGCAACAGATGCGGCTGATGTGTGGACTCTTCCGTTTGCTTCGGTTTTCGGAACACGCTGAACGCGGTGGACACCGCTTTCATATTTCAAATCGCCGTATGCTCCTTTTGTTACAACATTTATTACGGCTTCTTTCAGACCGCCGGGAATTGCAGATTCGTTGTAATCTATGAGTTCGACTTTCCATCCTTTTGTTTCGAAGTACCTGTTATACATCCTAAAGAGTTCAGCGGCAAAAAGTGAAGCCTCGTCTCCGCCAGTACCTGCACGAATTTCGAGGATGGCATTTTTATCATCATTGGGGTCTTTGGGAACAAGCAACTCTTTAATTTTTGCTTCGAGTTCCACTCTTTTATTTTCCAGTGCTTCGGATTCTTCTTTTGCAAGTTCTTTCATTTCCGGGTCGGAACTTTCGTACAGCAATTTCTTATTTTCTTCTATATTTTTTTCAGTTTCCATATACTGGTCATACGATTCGACTATTTCAGTAAGGCTTGAATATTCTTTTGAAAGTTTTTTAAATTCTTTCTGGTCGTTTATGGTTTCCGGTTTAGCCAGTAATTCAGCAATTTCGTTGTGTCTATCTTTTACTTTTTCAAGTTTTTGAAACATATTCTCTTTTTTTATTTATGACAAATTAACCAATTTGAACTATAGAATATATTTAAAAATTGATACTTATAAAGAAGAAGTTAGAAGTCAGAAGTTAGAAGTCAGTAGTCAGTAGTTAGTAGTTAGTAGTTAGTAGTTAGTAGTTAGTAGTTAGTAGTTAGTAGTTAGAAGAAGAACGAAAATAGAGTGAATAAAATAATTAATACTCCTTTAGGAGTTGAATATTATTAACACCGAACAAGAAAAACAGCTTCGACTCCTTTAGGAGTCGAATATTTATTCGGTGTATTATATAATCAATTTTATATTCGACTCCTAAAGGAGTCGGATGATTTGATAATTCAATGTTACTGATATTTGACTACTACGTAGTCATATCACATTTTCCGTTTTCCATTTTCTGTTTTCAAATCTACAGATTTCTTAGTATCCAGTAAAGGACAACGATAAATAAAACGGGGTAGAAGATATATTTTATACTTATTAAGTCGGGAAAAGATTTATTGAAAATCAGAATTGAAAACTGGGAAAGCAGATAGTACACTCCGAAAGGAATGAAAAGAATTAGGAGTAAATTTAATTTAAATGCTTCATTTAAGTTACCGTGCAGGAGCTGGTGCATACCTCTCATTCCTCCACAGCCGGGGCAGAGTTTACCTGTAAGCAGATACAAATAACAGGGAGGGTGATAAGTATATACTGCGGGGTTAAGCAGGTAGAGAGTTAAAAGACAAGCGGCTGTAACAAAAATTATCACAGCCGCTTTGAATTTTTTATTTTCAAAAATTTTTGAAAGCCTCAAATTTTATGCTTGAGGTTTATTTTGAGCAGCAGAAGGTCCCACGTATGTCGCAGAGCCAAAACCGAGCATCGGATAGAATACTATCGGAATAATTATTAAACCGATACCGTAACCAATATCTTTGCCAAATGACTTTGCAAGGTCAAGAGAAATTACAATTGCGGCTACTGGAGAGCAAATAAGATAGATCAAAATCCACCACATTGGTCTCCCGACAATCTCGAGTAATACAATAATATTATAAATCGGGATAATTGCAGCCCATCCCGGTTTCCCGGCTTTTACAAAAATCTTCCACATTCCAGCTATCATTACAATAATTATAGCCGCATATATCAAGAACATAATAATACCCATCACAACTGCGGCACCACCAGCGACTTCTTCATCACGCTGGAAAAAGAACAAAAAAGTTAAAATTGATAATAACATAATTACTCCTGCTTTTTAAAGATTTATAATTATTTTTTTAAGTAAGAACAGATTTTGTAATTCTATTTCACAAGATTAAATTTTTCTCCGAATTGTCCAAACCAGGGAATAGGGGTAACCTTACCACCAAAAGAATTAATAATTCCTATTATTCCGAATATCCAGGCAACGAGAACAAGCAGATATAAGATTGCACCAATGCAAACTACGGAACCAATAGTACCGGCTACCCATCCAATCAATGATACTATATAAAGTACAATAGCTTGTTCGGTATGATACATAGTAAACTTATTTTTTTTCATATCTTCTACAACGAGAGGAATAATGAAAAGAGGTAAGCCGACTATAACACTTAAATAAGAAACGAATGCCATAGTTTTACCGGCTTCAATTTCTTCTGGAGGGATATTAATAACTCTAGTACTTTCAGCCATATTAATTTTTCCTTTTTTTAGTTAATTAAAAACTTCTGAAAATTCTTACCGATATATTTTATTCAGAAAGTAACAGTTTTCAGAAGTTTTCAATAAAAAGAATATAACTACGCTTTATCTAAAAATTGCTTTTATACTGCCCCATGTGGTTTTAATACCCGAAATAGCATGAATTACGGATATTGTGTTCGAATAAGTATAACTCCCGTTTGGTTGATAACACTTTAATCTATAGAAATATATAGAT
>JBAZEQ010000037.1:0-1732 GCA_041653855.1 Ignavibacteria bacterium
GATAATAAATTTATTAAGCGTTGAATATCCCGAAGCAAGAACACATCTTGAATTTTCCTCGCCTTTTGAATTGTTGATTTCAACAGTACTCGCCGCTCAATGCACAGACATTAGAGTAAATAAAGATATGGTGCCTTTATACAAGAAAGAATATAAGACTCCTCAAGATATATTAGACGACGGAATCGATAATTTCAGGAATAACATTAAATCAATTACATTTCCTAACAATAAAGCAAAAGCAGTTATCTCATTATGCGAGCAACTTGTAAGGGATTTCAGCGGTAAAGTTCCGAACACTATGGAGAAATTAGTAAAATTATCAGGAGTCGGAAGAAAATCAGCGAGCGTAATACTCGGAAATTGCTTCGGGAAAAAAGATGTAATCATCGTAGATACTCATTTTAAAAGAGTGACTGAAAGACTCGGCTTAACAGAAAACAAAGACCCTGAAAAGATAGAAATGGAGCTAAAAGAAATTATTCCGTCTGATGAGCAATTTAATTTTTCATTAAGAATTGGTGAGCATGGCAGGCAGATATGCGATGCAAAAAAACCAAAATGCGGAGAATGTTTTTTAGATTATATTTGCCCGTCAAAAAATTTATTTAACAAACCAAATAAAAAATAATTTTGTGAAGAAAAAGAAAAATCCCGATTTATCAAAAATTCAATTTCTGCTAATGGATATGGACGGATGTTTAACGACAGGACAAATAATTTTTTCCAGCACAGGGGAAGACACAAAAATTTTCCATACTCACGATGGTTTTGGCATTACACGCGGTAGAAAATTCGGGTTAAAATTTGCGGTAATCAGCGGAATGGGTTCGAAGGTAAATAAAATTCGTGTAGACAGGCTAAAGATAGATTATCTTTTTGAAAATATTGATGAAAAAAGGATTCCATTCGAAGAACTAAAGAAAAAGCATAATCTAAAAGATGAAAACTTTGCATATATAGGAGATGATGAATTCGATTTACCACTATTAAAGGAAGTTGGATTTTCCTGCTGTCCAAATAATGCAATGGCAGAAGTAAAAAAGCACGTTCACTACATATGCAAAAGAAACGGCGGAGAGGGAGCCGTAAGAGAAATAATAGATAAAATTTTAAAAGCAAAAAAATTAATTTAATATTTAATAAAAATAATTTATAACTAAATAAGGAAAAATGAATACAAAAGATTTAAAATTCGCATCAAAGTTAATCCATAATGGAGGATACAAAAATAAACTCGGAGCAGTAAACGTACCAATTTATCAATCATCTACATTTGAATTTGAAAGTGCAGAAGAAGGTGCAAGGTGCTTCAACGGTGAAAGCAGTGGATATATATATACACGACTTGGTAATCCAACAATAAATGTTCTCGAAAGAAGCGTTGCCGAGCTTGAGAAAGGTTTCGGCGGAATTGCCACAAGTTCCGGTATGGGAGCCGTCTCGACAATTTATATGTCACTATTGAATAAAGGTGACCACATTGTAAGTTCTGATGCTGTTTATGGACCTTCAAGAGGTTTGATGGAAGACCATTTTTCGAGATTCGGAGTAGAATCGACTTATGTAGATACATCCAACATAGAAGAAATAAAAAAAGCAATCAAAACCAATACAAAGGTATTATATATTGAAACTCCTGCAAACCCAACAATAAATATATCGGATTTAAAAGCTTGCAGTGAAATAGCGAAAAAGCACGGTATATTATTGGTAGTTGATAATACATTTT
>JBAZEQ010000037.1:1742-13646 GCA_041653855.1 Ignavibacteria bacterium
ATTTTCAAGTCCGTATCTCCAGAGACCCATTGAATTCGGAGCAGATGTTGTATTTCATTCAGTTACAAAATTTATAAACGGGCATGCAGATGTTGTTGGAGGAATAATAGTTGCTAAAACAGAAGAATTATATAAAAGAATCCGTTCATTAATGATAGCAATGGGATGTAATATGGACCCGCATCAGGCTTATCTTGTAATCAGAGGATTAAAGACATTAAGTATAAGGATAGACCGAGCCCAACAGAACGCAATGAAAATCGCAGAATACCTCGAAAAGCATCCGAAAGTCGAATGGATAAAATACCCCGGTCTAAAATCCCATCCACAGCACGAACTTGCAAAAAAACAAATGGATGGATTCGGTGCTATGATTAGCTTCGGATTGAAAGGTGGTCTGGAAGCAGGAAAAATTTTAATGAACAACGTAAAAGTTGCCATACTTGCCGTTTCGCTTGGAGGAGTCGAAACATTAATTGAACATCCGGCATCTATGACTCACTCTAAAGTCTCGGCAGAAGATAAAAGAAAAGCGGGAATCAGCGACGGGCTCGTAAGATATGCGGTCGGAATAGAAGACGTAGAAGACTTAATTGCTGATTTGGAACAGGCATTAGCAAAAGTTTAAATTAGTTTTATATTAATAAAAAATAATTATTTTCCCGTTTATAATTTCAAAATTATCAACGGGAAATTTTTAAATTCATAATTTTACTTGAAATTTATGAATGGTACAACTTTTATATATCTTTCGAACCAGGATTTATTTAATCCTAAAAATCCTATTAATCTAACAAATCAAAAATGGATAAATTTATTTTAAAAGCAATCGAAGAAGCTAAAAAAGGATTATCAGAAGGCGGTATTCCAATAGGCTCAGTATTAGTTAAAGACGGAGAAATAGTAGGACACGGGCACAATAAAAGGGTACAGGAGTTAAATCCTATTCTTCACGCAGAAATAGATTGCCTTCAAAACGCAGGCAGAATAGGCTCATACAAAGATACGGTTTTATATTCCACACTTATGCCGTGTTATCTATGTGCGGGAGCTATTGTTCAGTTCGGCATAAAAAAAGTATATGCAGGGGAATCAGAAACTTTCCCGGGAGCAAAAGAATTTATGCAATCTCATGGTGTTGAAGTTATAGATTTAAATATTGAAGAGTGTAAAATTTTAATGAAAAACTTTATTAAAAATAATCCTAAGCTCTGGAACGAGGATATCGGAGAATTATAATTTAAATATCGTTTCATATTCAAAAACTTACAAAAGCACTCATTTAAAGGAGAAAATAAATGAGCACAACAACGAGGTTATTCGCAATCGTTTTATCTTTTGTTTTATTTTTTGGAATATTCTTTACCGGTAATTCTTATGCTTCAAATTCAACAAATAATACTATAAGCACAATCGCCGATGACGATGGAGTAAGAAGTGAAAGAGTATGCATAAATGGTATATGGTATATTATTATTTACGATGCCGATGGTGGAATTGTAGAAGTAATTATAGACAACAATGATTAATAGTATTATAAATATTCTTGAAAATCATCAAAAATAGATATGAAAAATACAAATTGCATTAGAATTTGGATTTTAAAAATTTAATTACAATCTGTTTTACATATACACAAATACGTTTTTATAAATGGATATAAAATATTTAAAGGGTGTTGGAGAAAAACGTGCAGAAGCATTCAAAAAAATCGGGATAAACGACCTTGAAGATTTTCTAAAGTTTATCCCGCGGATTTATCTTAAACGAATAAATATAAGGGATTTAAGAAAATACTTAGGTGAAAATGCAGTAATATACGGAAAAGTTGTAGATGTCGAGCATCCTTTAAAAAGAAACCAGCCATTAAAAATTTTTTTAAGCGATAATACAGGCACAACTGAAATACCTTTCTTCGGAAAAAGTGAATTCCGGTCAAAACAATTTCGTTTAAATGAAAACTATATTTTCTGGGGAAAAGTAAATGAAGGTTTTGGTTTTACGAAATATAAACTTGACTACCGTGACCATCTTAAAATTGACACGAGTGATAAAAGCGACAGCGATTTTTTAAAATTTCCTTTTTTTCCAGTATACGAACTTTCCGATATTTTAAAAAAAACCTGGATTAAGCCTCTTCTACTATCAAAGATAGTCTTTAATGCATTCTCAAGTCTCTTAAAACAAAACAAAGATTTAACGGAAGAAACACTTCCGGAATATATTATTAAGGGTGCCGGTCTACCGGTTAAAAAAGATTCTATATTAAGAATTAACTTTCCCCTACAATATTCGGATGTAGAAGAAGCAAGGAAAAGATTAGCTTTTGAAGAATTGTTTTATTTACAGCTAATTTTTGCATTAAAGAAAAGAAGCATTAAAAATGAAGTAAAAGGAATATCCTTTTCCAATAGCACAGAAAAGTTAAGACAGGATTTCGAGAAGACATTCAAATTTGAATTAACATCTGCTCAAAATAAAGTAATAAATGAAATTCTAAATGATATGAAATCCGAAAGTGTGATGAATCGTTTGTTGCAGGGTGATGTTGGAAGCGGAAAAACCATAGTATCCATTTTTGCAATGCTGGTTGCTGTGCAGAACGGTTATCAGTCTGCAATTATGTGTCCAACTGAAGTCCTTGCTGAGCAACACTTCACAACTATTTCAAATTTTTTGAAAGAATATAATAATATTTCAGGAGAAAATTTCACTGTTGTTTTACTTGTAGGGGGACAGAAGAAAAAACTGAGAGAAGAACTACTCGAAGATATTAGAACAGGAAAAACAAATTTAATCGTTGGCACTCATGCATTAATTCAGGAAAAAGTTGAATATAAAAATCTTGGTTTTGTCGTAATAGATGAGCAACACAAATTTGGTGTTATGCAAAGAGCAAAGCTAAAGGAAAAAGGATTAAATCCTGATGTCCTGGTTATGACTGCAACCCCAATCCCACGCACTTTATCATTAACATATTATGGAGATTTGGATGTCTCTGTAATAAATGAATTACCGGGAAACAGAAAACCCATAAAGACTTTTCTCAGGGAAGATGAAGACAAGCAGAACATATACAAGTTCGTTAAAGATGAAATCAATAAAGGCAGACAGGCATATATTATTTATCCCTTAATCGAAGAATCCGAAAAAATGGATTTAAAATCAGCCGAAGAAAATTATGAAATTTTGAAAAATACGGTATTTAAAAGTTATAATGTAGGTATGATTCACGGAAGAATTTTATCATATGAAAAGGATGAAGTTATGCAAGAATTTAAGGAAGGGAAAATCAATATACTTGTATCAACCACAGTAATCGAGGTTGGTATAGATATTTCGAATGCAACTATTATGATAATAGAAGAAGCCCAGAGATTCGGACTTTCCCAGCTTCACCAGTTAAGAGGTAGAGTCGGAAGAGGAGCAGAACAATCATTTTGTATTTTGATAGCAAGGAATCTCGATGAAGTATCTACAAAAAGATTAAACATACTATGCGAAACAACCGACGGCTTTGTAATTGCGGAAACGGATATGGAAATCAGAGGACCGGGAGAATTTTTCGGAATAAAGCAATCGGGAATCTTGAGTTTTTCCTGTACGGATTTAAACAAAGATAAGCAACTTTTGTATAAAGCAAGAGATATTGCATTCAATATAATAGAAAGTGACCCTCAATTGAGGAAGCCCGAAAATAATATTATTAAGAGCCATTTCCTGAAAGACTACAAAGATGCTCTTTACCTGATGCATATAGCTTAGTGATTTAAAAGCATTTATTCAATCATCTTTAATATTAAAATATGTAAAAATGCATTTCCAATAAAGTATTTAATTTTACGTTTATCTTTTCCCTGAAATATTATATTTTCTTAATCTATAATTAATTAATTAAATTGAGCAAAAAACAGTTTAAATCGGAATTATATATTCCCATCCTGACGATATTATTTGATATAATAGCAATAATTTCAGCATTTTTATTATCATATTGGATTAGGTTTTATTCATCTTTCACAGTAATTTTTCCCGTAACAAGCGGGATTCCGGAAATTAACGGTTATTTATATTTTGTTTTTGCCACAATTCCTGTATGGATTATTGTATTTCAGTCATTTAAATTATACAGGGTAAACAGAGTGGTTTTTATTATGGATGAGTTTTTTACCATCCTAAAATGTGTAACAATTTCCATAATATTTTCAATAGGAATTATCTTTTTTTTCCGTGAATTCCCATATTCTCGTCTTGTATTTACATTAATCTGGGTAAATGCAATAGTAATTATCACTATTACCAGATATATTATTTTAAAATTCGAAAAGAACCTATACAATCTTGGAATAGGAACTAAAACGGTAGCAATCGTTGGTTATAATGATATATCGGAAAAGATTTACGATAAATTCAGTAAAGACAAATATGCAGGATATAATATTTCCGGTTTTTTTTCAAAAAGTATTCCGGATAATCTAAATAAATCAGAAAGAAATTATCTGGGAGATTATGACTCCATTCCTAAAAGAATAAAGGAATACGACCTTCAGATTATAGTAATTGCTTTACCGGTAAATAAGCACGAAGATATGTATGAAATACTTAAATTATGTGAAGGTATAAACGTTGAATTTATGCTGGTACCAGATTTTATAGAGGTAATGTCCAGTAAACTTAAAGTTGAAGAAATCAACGGTATACCATTTATGAAGATAAAATCTTTACCGCTGAATGTATGGAATAAAATGGTAAAGAGAACATTCGATATAATATTCTCTTTGCTTTTTTTATTGCTTACTTTACCTTTGATGCTTATTTTAATGATATTGATTAAATTTTCTTCAAAGGGACCATTATTTTATACACAAGAGCGAGTCGGACTCGATGGAAAGAAATTCGAGATTTTAAAATTCAGGTCTATGAAAATAAATTCTGAAAAATCGGGACCGCAATTTGTATCTGTTGACGATGACAGGTATACCCCTATAGGAAAATTTATCAGGAAATTCAGTCTCGATGAATTACCCCAATTTTTAAATGTAATAAAAGGAGATATGAGCATTGTCGGACCAAGGCCCGAAAGAGAATTTTTTATTAACCAGATGAAAGAAACCATTAGTAAATACCTCGAAAGGCACAGAGTAAAATGTGGAATTACGGGATGGGCACAGGTAAATGGTTTGAGGGGGTCACAGACACCTTTACAAACAAGAATAGATTATGATATATACTATATCGAAAATTGGTCTTTGACATTCGACTTAAAAATTATTTTTAAAACTCTAAAAGAAACTTTTTTCTCAAAAACAGCAATGTAATTTCTGTTGTTTTTCTAATTAAATAATATTAAAATACTTTGATTGCTGTAGTAATTTTTTATGTGCATTTGATTTTTGCGTGTTATGTTTTCTGCAAAACATTTCAAAGCGATGGAATAGTAATGGCGTTTTTAAATGTTGCGTTCATAATAGTTCTTTTTACGGTAGGATGGACTTTATCGGATTTAATTATCGGGCTTTTTGTATCCGAAAACGGATACAGAATAATGATACCGCAGGGAAAGGTATTCCTGTCACTGATAAAATTGACGGGATTTTACAGACCGGAATCAAGTGAGTATGCAAAATTGTTGCCGAAAGACGCTATTGCTCTTATATTTTTGAGCACAATAGAAGTGTTTTTTTATAGATTCTTCTTTAAAGAAATAAAAAATTGAGAAAAAAAATTTTATATAGTATAATATTTTTTAGTATAATTACTTTTATACTATCGTTTTATTTCCCGGGACCAAAAGCCCAGAATTCGGTAATTGTTCAATTTGTTGCTCGCAATGGTTACGGAAATAATATGTATATAGATAATGTATCATTTGGAAACAGACCGGGAAAGGATGTTGCGGTAACATCCATCAACAATATTCCAAAAGATACAATTTACCTTAACAGTTTATATTCATATTATATCAGTCCGCAAGTTAATGTTACAAATTTCGGTACAGAAACATCCGATACCAATGCAATATTAATAATGGAGATAAAATCCGTTTCTTATAGAAGTGTCGATTCTATAAAAACAATTTCCCCCGGTCAGACAAAAGTTCTTACTTTCGATAGTCTCCTAATGTCTCCGGGAATGACATACGATATCTTAGTATACATAAATCCATCGATACCTGATTCTAATGCATATAATGATACACTTCGACAAACATCCGTAATTCTAAAAGGGGAATACAGGAATGTATTGGTTGAGGAATTTACCAGTATGACCTCTCCTTCGTGTGCAAGTAATAATCCCGCTTTAGATAAATACATAGATTCAAATTTTCAATACATCTGTGCAGTTAAATATCATCTCGGATTTCCATCACCCGGAATAGACTCATTATATTTAACCGATACATTATCTCAAAAGCAAAGAGCAAATTATTATTATGTTTACTCTGTTCCAACAACTTTATTAGATGGTAAGTTAAGTCTACCACTGCCATATATATTAGATACGAATTTTGCAAAACCTTTTTATTCGAGATTTTCAATAGGAACACCTCTTTCTATAGAAGTATCTGATTCAAGGCTCCCGGGAGATACAATACAAGCAGCAATAAATATACATTTAGGACATACACTGGCATCTAATAATTTAAGGCTCAGGATTTACGCTATCGAAAGATACAAGACCTATAACACTTCTCCCGGTACAAACGATGAAAAGGACTTCTATGATATTTTCCGTAGAGCATATCCGGATTCAGGCGGAATTTTAATCAGCAACATTTCAGGATATTACCAGTATACGTATAAATATCACAGAGATTCTACGTGGACGGATTCGTTAATATATACGCTTGCATTTGTTCAGGATGATAATACGAAAGAGGTTTTAAACTGTGCAAAAGCAAGACATACAACGCTTTACCATAAGAATGTAAATAATATTAAATCAAATCAAACTTATCGCAAGGCAGATATAGACAAAAGAATTCCGGGAATTCACAAAAGTAACATAATAGATCACAAAGATTCGCTCATACAAAGCAACTTTAGTTTTGAAGGATTTGAAGGTCCATTCCCACCGGTAGGCTGGTCAATACTTAATCCTGACGTTGGTTTTACATTCGAAAAATTAAACGGGTATAACGGACCTACTTTAGGCGGGGTAAATTGTGTTAAAGTTCCTTTTTACGACTATCCGAACATTGGCGAAAAAGATACTTTACTTTCTCTTGTATTCAAAGATATTTCTCCTCTGGATACGTTTAAATTCGATTACTCTTACGCACAATATCTATCAAACTACATAGATAGCCTTGTTGTAAGTATGTCAACTGATAACGGTGAAACATTTGTTCCTATATTCAGCGAGGGTGGGGTTTATATGGCGACATCACCTGCGACGACTTTATCATATGCTCCGACATCGACAACTCAATGGGTAACATACATATACCCGATGAGTGCAATATTGCCATTCAGCCCTATAAGACCTATTCCGGCAACATATAAGCTATATCAGAATTATCCGAATCCTTTTAATCCGAAAACAAACATTAAATTCGATTTACCGAATAACGTATACGTTTCCTTAAAAGTATATGATATACTTGGGCGGGAAATAACAACACTAGTAAATGAGAAAATGACAGCGGGTCTGCATATTATAGAATTCTCCCCTACCAATTTCTCTTCGGGAATATATTTTTATAGATTAATTGCGGGTGATTTTACCGAAGTGAAAAAGATGGTGTTTATAAAATAAGAGCAAAAAATTGTTATTTTTGGTATTACAAATTATTTAGAGTTTAGGATTAGAAATATTTATAGTATTTCTTTTACAGCAAATAACTCATATATTATAATCGTCTCGATATTGATAAAGTGAAAAAGTTATCTTATACGGAGAACGGTCATTTTTATAACATGTCAAAAAAATAGTAACATCAGGTCATTTTAAATTTTTATAATTTAGTATAAAAGCAAAGTAAACACTATAAATATTTTTTTTAATAGCTTATATAAATATTAATTATAACTAAAAAAGGATAAAATAAAATGACTGGTGACACAAAAAAACCATTGCTCAAGAAATTAAGTTTTTGGGCAATTATAGGCGTGATATTTGCCGCAATAATAGGATCTTCTTGGACATACTACTTGAATCGCAGGGGAGATTTTATATTGTCCATAGATACAATTCAAAATTCAGTTAAACCAGGAGAAACTAAACGAATAAAAGTATCTATAAATATCTATGATGGATATAAAAAATCAGTTAAACTGGATGTATCTGGTAAACCCGATAAAGTTTATATTGATTTTCAACCTCCGGTTACTCATGCTGACTTTGGATACACTTCTACGATGATAGTCACAGTCGGTTCTGATGTTACTGAAGGTGATTATAAAATAATAATAACAGGAAGTGGAAATGATGGGAAAGAGCATTCTTGTCCATATTATTTAACAGTTTTATCTAAGACATTAAAACCACCTGAAACGCCTGGTGGTATCGAAGGAACAAAAGGTACAACAGAAAATTTAGGTGAAAACTTATATAAGATAGGATACGATGGGATAACATTTGGTTATCTGAAACTTCCGTCTGAAATAGATATGATTACTCTTTATTTAATGGAAGGGAACAAACCCAAAGAAGGATCTACAGTAATAATGGAAGATTTAAAAGGTGAAGAAATTAATATGATCTCTAGAGATGATTTTTTAAAAAATTTAGGAAATTATATTAACTCTGCAAATATTCATGAAAGGAAATTAATTATAAGTGCACATGGTGAAAAAACGCAATGGTATGCGGCAAATGTGATAAAATTTGGGAAGGATCCCAAAAATCTTAAATATTTAAAACAAATCAAAATGTGGCACCCAGTAGTTAATAAAGTTATTGAAATGCAAGGTTGGATAAATTATCCGTAATATTTTTATAAACATTTTAAATAATAAGAAGTTAAGCTAATGCCAAAAATGAAACTAGATTATTTAAAATTTATTTCGAAACCAATTAATAAAGATACTTTTGAGTACGAATTAACTTATAAAATAATTGAATGCGAATATGAAAATACAGAATTTGATAAAAACAATTCAAATGTTTACAAACTTAATATCGAATTAACCGGTCCTATACATGCGGTATGGATTGCAAGAAATTTTAATACTGAAATCATAGATATTGAATGCTTTGAAATCGGTAGAAGATTTTTGATTAACAAAATAAAAACCGGTAAATTAAGAAAGGAAGAAGTGTGCAAAATAAAAAAAGATGATTATATTATGGATATTAGTAAATTTCCCATTTTGGTTGGTAAATCTGATTATATTATAACAGCAAATAATCCGTTGAAAATATAATATTAATACATTACAATAATTCCTCGTTATCAACGAATAATTTGTAATTAAAATACTTAAATAATTAGTAATGGAAAAGTTTAAGAAGGTAATAGCACCAGCAGCAATCATTGCACTAACAGATGCTTTGACGAATATTTATTGGTATAAATCTGAGTTGCGTAGTTTCATAATGAATACAATCAGTGATCCTTCTATTTTAGTAAAATTAAATTGGGAAGATTATAAAAGAAATATCGTATCAACACTTGTAAATTTTTTAGCTAATCATCAAGATACTTATCAAAACGACTTGCTTAAACTCATGAATGAAGTTTGCAAAATAAATAACTATTCACATCTTGAACGAATTGACAATGGAAAGGAAAAAGCTGAAATCGCAAAAAAATCTGTCGAAGCATTAAGACAACAAATTAAAGGGCATCAAGATTTATTAGAAGAACAGAAACAACAAGAAGAACGCAGACAAAAAGCTTATGAAAAATCATTACAGGTAAAAGGTGTTCAAGAACGTCTTGAGGAAATCAAAAATGAATTTTATAAACTTGTTGGTTCAACTAGTCCACAAAACAGAGGTTATCAACTTGAGAAAATTATTAAGGATCTTTTTAATCTTTTTGATTTAGATCCAAAAGCATCTTTCAGGATTATTGGCGAACAAATTGACGGAGCATTTACCTTTGAAAATTCCGATTACCTTTTTGAAGGTAAGTGGCAACATGAATTAGTTGGTATTCAAGATTTAGATGCCTTTAGTGGGAAATTAACAAGAAAACTTGAAAACACGCTTGGATTATTTTTATCTATGAGTAGATTTTCTGAAGATGCAGTAAAAGCTCATTCAACAGGTCGAAGACTTATGAAATTAAAGGATGGTTCAGATATTATGGGTGTATTAGAAGGTAGAATTGACTTGCTTCAACTTTTACTACGTAAACGAAGACATGCTTCACAAACTGGAAACATATATTTAAAACTTCATGAAATAATATGAATTGGTTTTCCTGTTCCGAGGATAGACTTTGGAAATGAAAAACGATAACTAGAATATCATTTTTCAGAAAACATTATGAATTGTAATATCTTCGTTAGCATACTAATTGTGAATATTTAGCTCTAAATAATCAATTTCATATAATATTATAATTTTTGAGAATTCCAAGACATGAAAAACAAAGAAACTGAACGAACAGAACTTATAAGAGAATTAAATCTAAAACATAAAAGATTTCAGTTTTGGGCAAGGTTTTGGAGTGGGATATATCATTCGACATTATATGGATCAATAATTTTCAGTATTACATCCGCTCTAATTCTCAATCTAAGTATATTACATGCGTGGCAATATTCATCTGATTTTTCGACTTTTTTATCAATTTCTTCAGCCACTTTAATTACAATATCTGCAATTGGTAGATTTCATCAGCGTTGGAGAACTCATAGATATAGTCGAATTTGTGTAGAACAACTACTTATAAAAATACAAAACCCTGAAGTTGAAATATCAAATATTCGTCATGCTTTAATTAATTTACTTGAAAAGCATAACGGAGAAATATCAGGTTACGGGAATTAGATTAAAACTACTATAGAGTATAAAAGTCAAATTATTTTTCGAGAATACCTATTATAAATTTTATGTGTTTATAATAAATTTATAATCCAGTAAATTAATTATAATAATTTTACAGAATAATCTTTTATCCCAGTACTTCTTTCACTTTAATCAATGAAGAGATTAGAGATTCCAGTTCGGGTTTGGAGAAATTCTTTAATATTTTATGCTCGCAATCCTGGAAAATTTTCATAATTTTTCTTTGTATAATAATACCTTTTTTAGCAAGTGTTACGTTCATAACTCTTCTATCCCCGTGGGTTTTTACTTCTTCCATATAACCGCTATTCATTAATTTTTCAATCACCCTGCTTCCCCGCGAAACCGAAAGTCCCATTTTTTGTGATAACACTTTACAGGGTACTATTACT
Source organism: Ignavibacteria bacterium (assembly GCA_041653855.1). GTDB lineage: Bacteria > Bacteroidota > Ignavibacteria > Tepidaquicellales > Tepidaquicellaceae > FEN-1279. The sequence continues at coordinate 13,097 of JBAZEQ010000037.1, forward strand.
CCCGGCTCTATGCACTTTAAACCTTTAAACTCGGCAGGCGATAGCTTAAGTTCTTCCCTGATTTTGTCTTCTTTCGAGCAACATTTCGTTTTAAGCGCAAAAATTATATCTATAATATTTTTATTCATAACGTTTATATTTTATTACTTGTTAGTAGCAATTTATTATAAAATAAAGCTAGTTTCAATATAAATATTTGTGTTTATTACGAAGTTGATATACGACTCCTTTGGAGTCGATTTTCGGGATAAAATTCTTTTCTATAAATATTACACTCCTCCGGAGTGAAAAACATTCTTTCCTATGTTTGGGGTTTAAGTTCGCTTAAGCGGGCGTCACCAACAATAAAATAATTGCGTTGGAATTGCGTTGTTGGTGAAGCTACGCTTAACACCAACAACGGCATTAGATTATGTCATTTCTTCGGAGTGAAAAATATTGTTCGTTATTTATATTATTGAACATTAACTCAATAACTAATTAACTTAATTTGCGTTATTTCCGGTGGGCAGTTTAATCTCATAGGCAAACCTACCGTACCAATACCTCT
>JBAZEQ010000038.1:0-4086 GCA_041653855.1 Ignavibacteria bacterium
TTCGGTGTTGTAGAACACGAAAAAAAACCTGATTGGATTAAAGCTTTTTTTGACTTAATAAAATCTAAAAAATATTCTCGCATTAAAGGTGTTAGCTACTGGCACTCAAGCTGGGAGAATGACGATGAATCAATATCAAATATGAGACTTGATTCTTCTCCTGAATCATTGAAAGCATATAGAGAAGCAATATCGGATAAATTTTTTCAGCCAAAAATAAAATTTCAATAACTTTTAAAATTACGTACTATGGAAACCGAAGATAAAGAAAGACTCATAACAGTGTTTAAAACCGGGCATCACGGAACAATCGCAATCATTAAAACAATTCTCGATGAAGCAGGTTTGAAATACGGTGTTAAAGGAGAAGGAATACAGGATTTATTCGGTGCCGGTGTTTTCGGGGTCGGTTTTAACCCCATTACCGGTCCGGTTGAATTTCAGGTACTCGAAGAAAATGCTGAGTATGCAAAAGAATTACTGAAAGATGTCTCGGATACCCCGGCGGAAACAGATGACGAAACATAGAAACAGAATTTAGAAGTCAGAAGTTAGAAGTATGAAGAAAAGTGTTTTAATAATTATAATACTTCTAAATTCTATCTCCTAACTTCTATCTTCTTTCGTGCTTAACTTAAGATTTAATAAAAATATATTATATTTTAATTTCTGAAAAACTTAAAAATTGGAATAATTGGCGGTGGTGCCGCAGGTTTTTTTTCAGCAATAGAAATTGCATCATCTATTCCTTCGTATCACGTAACTATTCTCGAAAAATCCGACAAACTGCTTTCGAAAATAAAAGTATCCGGCGGAGGTCGTTGCAATCTTACAAATGCTTGTTTTGATGTTGAAGAATTAATTAAATACTATCCGCGAGGCAGCAAAGAATTGAAAAGCGTATTCCATAAATTTAATCCCGCCGATACAATTAATTGGTTTGAATCAAAAGGCATCAAACTTAAAACTGAAAACGATAACCGTGTATTTCCCCTTAGTAATAGCTCCGAAACCATTACAAATTTTTTTTTGCAGGAAGCAAAAAATCGCAATATCGAAATAATAAAAGATTATTCCGTAGAGAAAATAAAAAAAACAGAAGATGGATTCATTGTAAATCCCGAATCGAAATTTGCAATTACCTTTGATAAATTAATCGTCGCGACAGGCGGAAACTCAAAACCGGAATTTTATTCTATGTTTGGAAAGCTTGGACACACAATTGTTTCACCTGTTCCGTCACTTTTTACTTTTAATGTTGATAAACACCCGTTAAAAGGATTTGAAGGAATTTCTCTTGAAAGCGTAAAAATTAAAATTAAGGATTCAAAGTTATCGCAGAAGGGTGCAATCCTTATAACTCACTGGGGTTTCAGCGGACCCGCTGTTTTAAAGCTATCCGCTTTCACAGCAAGGGAAATCAACAAAACGAATTATGATTTCGAAATTGAAATTAACTGGATTCCTGAAACCATAAATATAAAAAAATCTTTGCTTGAAATAAAAACGAAATATCCAAATCAAAAAATCTCTTCTCATACATATTTTAATTTACCAATAAGATTATGGAAACGGCTCATTGAACTTTCAGGAATAAATGAAGATTTGAAATGGACTGAAACATCGAGCAAAAAATTAAACATACTCGTAAAAGTTTTAACAGAAAGCGTTTTTCGTATAAAAGGAAAAACCACGTTCAAAGAAGAATTCGTAACAGCAGGTGGAATTTATTTAAAGGAGGTTGACTTCAAAACTATGGAAAGTAGAATCTGTAATGGCTTATACTTTGCAGGTGAAGTCCTCGATATAGACGGCATCACGGGCGGTTTCAATTTTCAATCCGCCTGGAGCACAGCATTTCTCGTCGCGAAAGCAATCATTAAACTTTAGTATTGGAATCTAAAAAAAAATCCGTAATCAATTATATAGACTACGGATTTCTAAATTTATATTTGCAACAGAATTAAGTTGTTACTTTTTCCATTAATTCTTTACCCTTCATTAAAGCATCACGATTTAGTTGAAGTAAATTGTGATATCTTTCCGGTAAAACTTTTTTCAATGCTTCTATAATCGAGTCGATTTTTACAATCGGTCTTTTTGCAAGGTAAGAGCCAAGCAACACCATATTGGCAACTTTTATATTGTTCAGCTTATTTGCCGCATCTGAAGCAGGAATCGGGTATACCTCAATGTCCTTTCTTTCCGAAGCGTGTAATATATTCGTTGATTCATATACAATTAATCCACCCGGTTTTACCTTACCCTCAAACTTGTCCATTGAAGGCTGGTTTAATATTATCGCCGTATCGAATTGTGAAAGTATTGGAGAACTTATTGTTTCGTCCGAGACTATTGTTATACAGTTTGCCGTTCCTCCCCTCATCTCCGGTCCGTATGATGGCATCCAGGTAACATTTTTCCCTTCAACCATTGCAGAATATCCAAGCGTCTGACCCATTGATAATACTCCCTGTCCTCCAAACCCCGCTATGATAATTTCTTCGGTCATAACTTCTTTCCTTCCATCTTCTTTTTTAATCCTGAAGTTGCTTCAGGTTACTTTTATATTAATAAATTAAATATCAAAAATAAAAACCGTTTTTTTTCAAAACACAAAACACAAATTACTTAATTCATAATTCAGCATTCATTATTCACAATTTACTTTAATCCTACAAGGTCTTCCTTCGCTGGTAACTTTATATCACCAAGAGGATAATATGGTAACATTTCCTTTTCAATGAATTCATTCGCTTTTACAGGTGTCACTTTCCAGTTGCTTGGGCAGTTCGAGATTACCTCGATAAAACTCACACCCTTTCTCAATTGCTGGTATTTAAAACCGTTCGTTATAGCTTTCTTTAATTTTCTAACATTGTTCGGAGTGTGTACAGAATGTCTCGTTACATAAAACGCACCTTTTAGCGGAGCTATTAATTCACACATTTTTATAGGCATACCTGCAAATGCCGCATCTCTTCCGTATGGACTTGTTGTGGTTTTCATACCAACTAAGGTAGTAGGTGCCATCTGCCCGCTCGTCATTCCGTAAACTGCATTGTTAATAAAAATAATCATAATATTTTCACCTCGGTTTATACAGTGAATCGTTTCTGCTGTCCCTATAGCCGCTAAATCTCCATCCCCCTGGTATGTAAATACATATTTATCGGGTAATACTCTTTTAATTCCTGTTGCTACTGCAGTTGCTCTGCCGTGTGCCGCTTCCTGCATATCGATATTTAAATAATCATAGGCGAATACAGAACATCCTACGGGAGCTACACCTATTGTGTTTTCTTGTATTCCAAGTTCCTCTATCACTTCCGCAATTATTTTATGTGCAGTGCTGTGTCCGCATCCGGGACAGTAATGCATCCTTGTTCCGGTTAATGTTGTTAATGGTTTCTCATATACAAGGTCATAAATTTCCCCGTCTTCAATTATGCAATCTTTTTCCCCAGTTAACATTTCTTTTTCCATATTCTTAAAATATTTTAAGTTTAAACTTTTTTTTATTTATTATTTTAGTCCTGCTAATTTTTCAAAGTTCTCAAGTACTTCATCAGGTCCCGGAATGATTCCGCCCATTCTTCCGTAATGCCATACGGGTACTTTACCTTCAACTGCCAATTTTACATCTTCTATCATTTGTCCCGCATTTAACTCAACGGTTAATATTCCTTTTAAATGATCTGCTATCTTGTTTATCTTTTCATATGGATACGGATAAAGCGTTATTGGTCTTAAAAGTCCTAATTTAATCCCTTTTTCCCTGGCAAGTAAAACTGTTTTATGACTAATTCTTGATGATAGACCATAAGCAACCAGCATATAATCGGCATCATCCGTTAATATCTCTTCATACCTAATTTCATTCTTGCAAATCTCTTCATACTTTTTATTCAACGCAAGGTTTACCTGTTCCATTTTTTCGGGCTGTATGAAAAGTGATGTGATTATATTTCTTTCCCTGTCTTTTGTTTTGCCCGTTGTCGCCCAATCTTTGTTTATCGGTTTTACTTCCTGCTTTTTGAATATAACCTTTTCCATCATCTGTCCGATTGCTCCGTCTGAGAGCAT
>JBAZEQ010000038.1:4096-13429 GCA_041653855.1 Ignavibacteria bacterium
CGGGATTTCTGTATTTATCCGCAAGTTCAAATCCAAGAAAAACAAAGTCTGCCATTTCCTGAACACTATTCGGTGCAAGCACTATCAGGTGATAGTCTCCGTGTCCGCCGCCTTTTGTCGCCTGAAAATAATCTCCCTGTGAAGGCTGTATAGTTCCAAGTCCGGGACCGCCGCGGTTCACGTTTACAAGTAAGCAGGGCAATTGAGCTGAAGCTATGTATGATATTCCTTCCTGCATTAAACTGAATCCTGGAGACGAAGACGAAGTCATAACTCTTGCTCCTGCTCCTGCCGCACCATAAACCATATTTATAGATGCTACTTCGCTTTCTGCTTGTAAAGGAATTCCATATCTGCCCGGCATTTCGCGGGATAAGTACTCTAAAACTTCTGATTGTGGCGTGATTGGGTAACCAAAATATGCATCGCACTTAGCTTGTATTGTCGCTTCCGCCATTGCTTCATTACCCTTCATTAATCTGATATCGAGTTCTTCCATAATATAAAAATTATTAAGTTTGTATTTTATTTATTTATAAATTTTTTGACCGATAACACGGAAATCTTTTTAAGACCGTTTAACTATTCGTTTTCAGATACTATATACATCAATTTCAGTACAATCAGCGTAATCCATGTAATCAGTGTTAGTTAGCGGTCTATCTTTATTTTCATATCTGTTTGAACATTCTTTATTTCTGCAACAAGTTCTTTTTTCTTTGAACCTGTGCGATATACTTTAATTACCCCGTCAGGACAAACAAGGGCGCAGTTTGTACAACCTGTACAAAGGTCATCCACTATCACAGCATATCTGTAACCTAAATTATTTATATCTTTTGAGAGTTTTATTCCGTTTTCGTTACAGGCTGTAATACAAATTTCGCATCCTTTACATTTCTGTATATCAACTACGGTTTTACCTTTCACCTTTCGGGGCTTTTTTGTTGTTATTTCGCTCATAAAATTGTCTTTTGGAATGTATTTAAAAAATAGCTAATTATAACTTATTTAAAATTATCGTAAAAAAAAAGTGATAAAAATAGTGCATATTTCAACTTTTTGCTTAATTTTGTAAATTTTTAATACTTTTATTTTACGGAAATTTAATATTAAATTTGTACATACTTATAAAAATACAACATTTTTAAAATTTAATATTTTAGGAAAATGAGCAAAAGAAATTTTTCTTCTTTCGTATCGAAATCATTCGTAATATCATTATTGTTACTTATGATTTCTTTTGGGAATGTAAATTCTCAAGTTTATAATTACAACGATAATTGGGGACCTGCAGGATTTAACCTTCTCAGGCAGAGCTCTTCAGGAATCTTTGTTAATTATTCAATTCAAAATTTCAGTTTTAACGACGTTAATGTTGACGGTATAAACATGAAATCCGTGCATTTGCCGGAGGTCTTCTTACCAAATAATGAAGGTTATCCTGATTTACCAGGAACCAGCCGAATGATAGCAATACCACAAGGTTCAAAAGCAAATTTTAGAATCGTTTCCAAAAGAACAGAAGTGTTCAAGGATGTTTTAATTGCTCCTGCTCCGAGAATTCCTAAAGATACTGAGGTCGGACCACTACAATACAAAAAAAATCCCGACACTTATTCAAAAAACACTTATTATCCGGATAATCCGGTCTTATTATCCGAAATTTCCAGTATCAGAGGTATGGATTATGTTGTTCTTGGAATTACTCCGTTTCAATATAATCCTCAGACAAAAGAATTAATTGTATATAGAGATATACAAATAGAAGTAAATTTTGTCGGAGGAAACGGACATTTTGGTAATGACGCCTATAGAAGCAGATGGTTCGACCCAATTCTTGAAGATGCTTTTTACAATAGCACCTCTTTACCGAAAATTGATTATGGAAAAAGAAGTCTGGAATGGGATAAATTAGATGCATATGGTTACGAGTATGTTATTATTTGTCCAAACGTTCCTGTCTTTTTACAGTGGGCTGACTCAATCAGAAATTTCAGAATAGCCCAGGGAATTAAAACTGGAATATTTACATTAACACAAATAGGCGGAAATGATGCAACATTAATTAAAAATTTTCTATTAAATGCATGGTCCAATTGGGCGGTAAAACCCGTAGCAGCTTTAATGCTTGGTGATTATAACCCGGCGATTACCGCTAACGCATTAACATCTCCAATATACAATAGTTATTGTGTTTCCGATAATATTCTTGGGGATATGGATAATAATCAATTACCTGATATAGTAATGGCTCGTATGACTGCTCAGGATGCTACAGAACTGGAAACAATGATTACAAAATTTTTAAATTACGAAAGAAATCCACCGACTGATGCGAATTATTATTTAAAACCTATTACGGCATTAGGATGGCAAACAGATAGATGGTTCCAGATTTGCTCCGAAGTAGTCGGTGGTTTTTGGAAGAAAAAAATGGGAAAGCTCCCTACAAGAATTAATGCCGTTAACTCCGGAACACCCGGTACCGTATGGTCAACAAACCAGAATACTTCAATGGTAGTTGATTATTTCGGACCTGCCGGGCAATATTATATTCCGCTAACCCCCGATTCTCTCGGAGGATGGAGTGGCGGTACCGCACAAATGGTTGTGAACGCTATTAATGCAGGTTCTTTTGCATTACAACATAGAGACCATGGCTCAACAAGCGGTTGGGGTGAACCTTCTTTCCAAAGTTCAAATATTTCCCAGCTAACAAATAATAATAATAATCTTTGTTTTATTTTTTCGATAAACTGTTTAACCGGGAAATACAATAATTCTTCTGAATCTTTTGCCGAAAAATTCCATAGGTATAAATATAATAATCTAAATGCCGGTGCACTTGGATTAATAGCGGCATCAGAAACTTCTTATTCATTTGTTAATGATGCTTATGTATGGGGAATGATGGATAATTTTTGGCCGCAGTTTATGCCGACTTACGGTACAACACCGGCTTCAAGAGATTTTAAGCCTGCATTTGGTAATGCTGCCGGTAAAATATTTCTGTATTCTTCAAGCTGGCCATACAATACAAGCAATAAAGAAGTTACTTATCATTTATTTCATCATCATAGCGATGCATTTCTAAATGTATATGCGAATGTTCCTACAAACCTGACTATTTCTCACGCTAATACTATTGCAACAGGCGTTACAACGTTTAACGTAACTGCAGAATCGGGTGCATTTATTGCGTTAACAATAGATACGACAATTCTCGCAACCGGAACAAGTACAGGCTCAACATTGAGTTTAAGTATTCCCGGGACTCAAGTTCCTCCTCAAATAATAAAGGTAGTTGCAACCAAGCAGGATAAATTCCGTTATACCGGAAGTGTTCAGGTAACTCCTAATTCGGGACCCTATGTCGTAAAAGATTCACTTGGTATCAACGATGCTTCTCCACTTGGAAACGGAAACGGTATGATGGATTTTGGAGAAACAAATAAATTTAATTTCAGAGTTAAAAATGTTGGTTCTGTTACGGCAAGTAATGTGAATGTTAAAATAACTTCAACCGACCCATATATTACGGTTACAGATTCAACTGAAAGCTATGGAAGCCTCAATGCCGGAACAACAAAAACTATAAACGATGCCTTTGCGTATAATGTATCTCCGTTAATTCCCGATGGCAGGGCAGTCACATTTAATTTCTGGGCTAATGACGGAACAAATACATGGACAAGCACATTTGCAATTCAGGCACACGCTCCGGTTATGGAAATGGGAACAATCGCTGTTAACGACTCAGCCGGAAATAACAACGGGAAATGGGATGCCGGTGAAACGGTAATGTTGAAAGTTCAATTTAAAAATAGCGGTACTTCCAATCTTGTTAATGGTGCAGGAAAGTTAATTAAAAATAGTCCATTTGTTACTTTGAATACGGATAGCATTGTATATGGCAGCATTCCTCCAGGTGGTTCGGTTATTAAACAATATAGCGCAACTTCGTCTCTCGGAACAATTCCGGGACACCTTGCTCAATTTTTCTACAAGATGACATGCAGTTCAAGACCGGCTGTTACAGACACATTTAATGTAGTTATCGGCTTGAATACGTTTATTATAGGAACGGGAACTACATCCTCCACTCATCCGTATTATACTTCCTATTCCGATTCGAGACAGAACATACTCTATACGGCTTCAGAGTTGACAGCCTCGGGTATGACGGCTTCCTTTATTACTAAAATAGGATTTAATGTAATAACAAACGGCGGCACCGCTATGAATGGATTCTCGGTTAAAATGCAAAATACCACCGCAACTACAATCTCCGGATTCACAAGCACAGGGTGGTCAACTTTGTATTCGGGCACATATTCGGTTCCGGGTACGGGCTGGCAGGATATTCAGCTATCTGCGCCTTTCTACTGGAATGGAACTTCAAGTCTGCTAATTGAAATTTGCTACGATAACAGTTCTTCCGGAACCTCTTCACCTGTATATGCTTCAACCATAAGTAATGTAAACCGGGTAGGATATTCGTCTTCGGTTTCAGGCTGTTCAATTTCAACTGTATATTCGAGAACTTACAGACCGAATATCAAAATCACTACGGGAACTGTAGATAATATTAAAACGGTTAATCAAATTCCTTCAGTTTATTCGCTGTCACAAAATTATCCTAACCCGTTTAACCCGGTAACATCTATTAACTTTGCTCTACCAAAGCAAGCATTCGTATCTCTTAAAATTTACGATATACTGGGTAGAGAAATTACAACATTAGTCAACGAAGTGAAAAACCCCGGATATTATATAGTTGATTTTGATGCATCGAATTTTGGTAGCGGCGTATATTTCTATAAGATAATATCAAATGATTTCACCGACATTAAAAGAATGATATTAATCAAATAGTATAATCTTAAAATATTAAATTAAAAGAGGCTTTCTTTAAGGGTCAGCCTCTTTTTTCGTTTTAATTTCTCCAATTTTTTTCTACGATAAAGGTAATTCAAAGAAAAATCTGGTTCCTTTTTTTTCTTCACTTTCTACTTTCAAAGTTGAACCAATTAGCTCCAGCATTTCCTTACACAATATAAGCCCTAATCCCGTTCCTTCTTCGCTATCCGTTCCTTTCGATACAATTTTCTGGTCAATAAGAAATATTTTATTTAAATCCTCTTTACTTATTCCAACCCCGGTATCTATAAAGCTTATAAGTACATTATTATCTGTTGTTTCGGATTTAATCGTGATTTTTCCGCCTGCCCCTGTAAATTTCACTGCATTATCCAATAAATTCCTCGAAACCATATCGAGAACGTTTTTATCGGCGATTACGTTTACTTCTTGGTGAATTTCATTATCTAAAATTATTCCTTTTCTGATTGCGTTTGCTTTTTGAAGACCCATTACACCGGAAATTAACTCATACAAATTTATTTTCTCTTTATTAATTTCAACCTTGCCTGTTTGCAACCGTGACCATACAAGTAATCTGTCAATTAACCTAAAAAGAGATTCCGATGAAGTTTTTAGATATCCAATATATTCCTTTTTTTCCTCATCGCTAATTTGCTCAAAATCCGAATCCAAAATATTCGAAAACCCGAGAATACCGTTTAAAGGATTTCTTATATCGTGTGATAAAATTGAAAAAAACTTATCTTTCGCAATATTAGAGCGGGCTAATTCTTCTTTCTGGGTATTAATAAGTTCATTTTTTTGTGAGAGTCCTTTGTTAAGCAAAACCTGTTGTTTGTGCCGGGAATAAACTCCCACGCTTATGGTTATAACCAACAAAATCACAGCAATTCCAATTATTATTTTTCCTGTCATTTTAGCCTTATTCTCTTTTTCCTCTAATTCGGTTTCGTATTTTTTTTGTAATCCGTATATTTCAGCCGTTTTTCTTTCGTCAAAAATTTGAACATATAAATCGTTGGCTTCAACCTGATAGTCAAAAGCTTTTTGATAATTTCCGGTTTTTGCATAAGCATCGCTTAGATTCCTTGCCGCTCCAATAATATAAACTTTTATATCCGACTTTTTAGATAATTCGTAACTTTGAAGACCATATTTTAAACCTTTTTCATAATCTCCTTTTATATTATAAACTCCCGTCATGTTATTTAGAATGTTTGGTTTATCTGCATACGTAGAATCCTTATCGGCTTCTTCCACAGCAAGCATAAAATATTTCAACGCATTATCAAAATCTTTATGAACACTATATAAAACTCCAATAATATTATAGGTACTAATTGTCAAATCTTTTTCGTTTAATTTCTTACTTATCTCTAAACTTTTATTGGCGTATTCTTCAGCTTTGTAAACAGCGGTGGTATCACCCCATCGATATATAACTTCAAAATATACTGCTGCCAGCCGGTTATATGTATGGGCAATTTCTTTCTCGTCTTTTTTTTCAATATTAATTATCAGAGCTTTGTTCAAATATTCTATGGCTAAACTAAAATTTGCAACTGCACGAAAAGATTCACCTATTAAAGTATACACATTACCCACCGAAGAATTTTTCCACTCCGGATTTTTTTCTCTCAACTCAAGTTCTTCAAAAAAAGCATTCGTTGCACCCGAATATTCTCCGAGCTTTAAATATGCTTTACCTTTAATATTCAATGCGTCTGCTTTTCCCCTGGGATAATTAATTTTATCGCAAACGATAATTGCATCATCCGTTAATTTAATTATTTCTGTGTATGGTTTGGTTTTGTCTGATGCAGAGGCTAATAACTCTTTCACTTTGACCGTATCTTCCTGAGCAACCGCATTTGTATATACTAATGCAATAAGCAAAAAATTAATTAATAAGTTATATAATTTCATATTTTTTAAAATAATATTCAAATTATTTATTTTCTGTTTTTCTTGTTTGTTTGAAAATTTTTGCCGGTGTTTTCATTGACAATTATTTCGGCTACTTTACTTTTATACCTATTTTAAGGATTCATCTGTTGCTCTCAAATGCAATCGTAGCCATACTTTCGCCGCCACTTTTCAACTTAACGGATATCCAAATATAAATAAAAACCACCAATACAACAATTCCCGTTAAAATAATATACGCTATTAATTCATTGCTTGTTTTCACTTAACGTATTTAAAAATTTATTGCAAATAAAAAAGCTTAAATATAATCCCGCCTAACATATTTATCGTAAAATCTAAATATAATATTTTTTCGTTTCAACATCATAATAATTCTTTTTTCAATAAAAACAGTAAGTGCAAAATATATAAAAACAAACAATTAAATTTCACCTTTATATTATCTCTCCAATATTTTAAGTTGTATTAGACTTTTACTAAAATGGACATCGAATTTTTCCGTGAATACGTTTTAAAGAAAAAATGTGTAACCGAAGGACAGCCGTTCGGAGAAGATGTTATTGTATATAAAGTATTAAGCAAGGTATTTATGATGATGAATTTCGAGACTCCTTTTCAAATTAGTTTGAAGTGCGACCCTGAAGGGGCAATAGAACTAAGAGAAAGATATTATGCAATCAGACCGGCTTACCATATGAACAATAAACACTGGAATATGGTAGATGTAGACGGCTCGGTTTCGCTTAAAGAAATTCTTGAAATGATAGATAATTCATATGAACTTGTTGTTAAAAAATTTACAAAGAAAGAGGTTGAGAAGTTAAAGAAGTTAGATGAAGTTAAGAAGTTAAAGAAAAATAATAAATAATTTCTTAAATCTGCATAAGTCTTAACTCCTTAATTCTTAACTTCTTTTTAAATTTCTTTTAATTTTTATTAAAATTATATACTAAAATAAATTTACTTTATGTTAATTCTTATAGATATGGACGACGTGCTCTCCGATTTCGATGGAGAGTTTTACAGAAGATGGAATAAAATCCATCCTGACAAGCACATTACTCCGCCAAATGAAAGAAAAAAATTTTACTTGAGCGATGAATCGCCAGAAGAATATACAGAATTAATTCGCGGAATATATACCGCACCCGGTTTTGTAAAATCTCTTACTGAAATTCCCGGCGGTGTTGAAGCAGTTAAAGAAATCGCTTCGCGAGGACATAAAATATTTTTCTGTACTACCCCATTGAATATGTATTATAATTGCGTTAAAGAAAAATATGAATGGATTGAAGAACATCTTGGGTTCGAGTGGACAAAAAAAATAATTTTAACTAAAGATAAAACTCTTGTACAGGGCGATATTTTAATAGACGATAAGCCTGAAATTACAGGTGCGGCAAAACCTGTGTGGGAACATATTGTATTCGATAAACCGTATAACAAACATACGAATCATACAAGAAGAATGACGTGGAAAAATTGGAAGAGCGTGCTTTTTAATGAACAATAAAAACAGAAAAAGAAGTTAAAGAAGTTAATATTGATTTTTTCATTTATCTGCTACCGAACTTGCTAATTCATCATTATTGTTCTTATATGTAATTAGTTTTTCTATATATTGCCTTAGAAAATTCGGGCAAAAATCAAATCCATTTCTCCACGTAATCCCATTAAAATCATTCACTTTAATATCTTTAAAAAATTTTTCTTCTTTTAACGCATCAGAAATTCCACCCCTTATGAAAGGTTTAATATCAACATCAGCAGAAAATCCATCTGCGAATTTCACCCATATTTTTAAATTATTTAATGGCTTTACTTGAACTATTTTTTCCATTTATTCCAGTGATTTTATTTTTTTTATTTCTTTCAATTGCCTTGCAAGTTCCCAGTTTTCCATAAGTTCATCTCTGTGCTCTTCTGCCCATTCTAAAATTAAAACTTTTGCTCATTTGGGAATTTTCCCGTTCAGAATTTCAAGAGTATTAATATTTACTTCAATTTCAAATTCACCATATTTTGCATGAAAATGAGGTGGTGAATGCTCGTTATAAAACATTCCAATAATTATACCATAAAACCTGCAAATTTCAGGCATACACTTTTTGTATAAATTTAAGATATTTAATTTAAACAGTCAATTACTCTTATCGAACTCTGAAGTCATTTTAGTGTATATAACATTAACTCCAATGCCTAAATTTATGACAATATTTTAAAATCAATATTTTGTAATTTTAACTTTTAATATGTAATTTTTATTTTAATACCGAAAGAAAATAATGAACGAGCGACATATAATTAAAATATCCAAGGAATTAAACCTCAAAGAAAACCAGATTTTTGCAACCGCAAAACTTTTAAGCGAAGATGCAACTGTACCCTTTATTGCAAGGTATAGAAAAGAATTAACAGGAAGCCTCGATGAAGTTGAAATCACAGCCATCCGCGACCGCCTTGCACAGCTCGATGAACTCGATAAAAGACGCGAAGCAATACTTAAATCTCTCGAAG
>JBAZEQ010000039.1:0-13388 GCA_041653855.1 Ignavibacteria bacterium
ATATCGGAGAATTCCAAATTAAAGACTTTGAAATTAGTGGATCAGTATATCTAGATTCGACAGGAAAATTAACTAATACAGAAACAAATACTAAAATAGGATTTATTGAGGAAGGACATATTTATCTATCAATTCAGGGTGCTTCCTCTGGAGGTGAACCATATACTCTCCCAATTGCTTCCCCTATAGTATTAGGTGGAATCAAAGTTGGAGATAATTTAAGTATTGAAGAAGATGGAACCCTTAATGCTACTGGAGGGGGCGGGGTTGATTTACCAATTATTAGAGGTTCAGGAACTAATTCAATTGTCTATAATGATCCATTAGAAACAGATCGAGCTACTGGATTAAATGCTAATTCATTTGGAAATGATTCTGAAGCATCCGGTGAAAATGCATTTGCTACTGGATGGCGCACTTCAGCTAGTGGTCATACTTCACATACTGAAGGATATGGTACGAGTGCAACACAATATACCTCACATGCAGAAGGATATAGTACATCATCTGAGAATTTCGGATCACATAGTGAAGGCAACCTTAGTATTGCTAGGGGATTTGCCTCACATGCAGAAGGAAATGTTTGTATAGCTAATGATCAAGGAAGTCATGCAGAAGGCTCAAGGACAGAAGCATATCAACAAGGATCTCATTCTGAGGGTGATCAAACAATAGCAAGTGGATATTCTTCACATGCTGAAGGATTTGTCACTATTGCTAGTGAACAATATGCACATGCCGAAGGTCAACGTACTACAGCCAGCGGAGGTTCTTCACATGCAGAAGGATTATATTGCACTGCTTCTGCAGAAGGTTCACATGCCGAAGGAGATCATAGCATTGCACTAGGAAGGTGTAGTCATGTTGAGGGAATATGGAATGAAGAACTTGCAGGCACTAGCCATAATCACGTTGAAGGTAATCTAAATTCGGTCGCTTCTTATGGAAATCATGTTGAAGGTTATGGTAATAATGTAAGTTCAAGTAGAAGTCATGTTGAAGGTTCTAATAATATTGTTACCGGGAATGATACACATACTGAAGGAAATGACCATACCAATAAAGGACTTGCATCGCATGCAGAAGGTGTAGGGCATGTAGTTAATTCAGACGTGAGCCATGTAGAAGGTTCCAATAACATATCATCCATAAACTATCAGCATATTCAAGGTCAATTTGCTGAAGATGATACTGGATACTCTGGAGATAATCCAAAAGTTGATAAAATTGGGTGGGGTGGAGGCGATTCTTATAGAAAAGATATTAGCTGGATTAGAGCAGATGGTACAATTGGAACTTCAGCACATGCTGTTGGATCAGGTACTGCTTCATTGGGATCTAATTGCCCTGCAATTGATCCTAGCACCCCATATGCATGGTTAAAGTTTGAATTAGATGACGGAACTATCGGATATGTACCGTTCTTCAGATAAATAACAGCATTAGGAGATTCTCAATGAGTTTAGTTCAATTGTCTGAAACAGAAAACAAAATAATACAAGAATATTCGAGAATAAAAGGGCTTAGCGTTGATATACTTTTGAGAAAAGGTGTTGATTCTGTAGTACGAGAAGCCCTACTGGAACAAATTAAATTAGATTACAGTAATAAGAATATTTCGGCAGATGTTATTGATTTGTTCACCGATAGAGATTATATTCGATTAATCTTCACGACTCCTATAGATAAGATCCCGGCAAGCATAATTAATAATCTAGCAAATAGAGCATCTGATATTAAACAATAACATTAATCTAACCAATTGTTAGACCATGTTAAATCCTCTTTTCGCTTACAATTATTGGAAATACAATGCCCAAGGCTATCCCATACCAATTCTCTATGATGGATATGTCCGTACAGTTTAGATCCAACTAAAGAATCAATATGAGGTCTTTTGTTATTTACCATTTTAACTAATGGGGATGCATCCATTCCATGCTTATATGTATCCATGCTTAATTCAAGATAAACATATCCAATGTCAAATCCCGCACTAAACAGAATACTTAATACTACTCCGAGCATTTTAATACTCAGTTTGAGAAATTAAAGATCCATTAATAATGCTCAAAACAATATCACCCTTACGAATAGGTTGAGTGATCTTGTAACTGTTTGTATTGGTGATGATATATTCCCAATGATTGTTTTCCATATTGCTACGGAGAATTCTTTCGTTGGGATCATTTCGAGCGCAGACTTCAGCAAAACTCTCGACCTTTCCACCAAGGTAATACATCTTGCTGGTATCGATTACCCTACTATCCATTTCGTGTTCGTGACGACCCTTAGTCTGAAAGTAGAAGCCAAAAGGCTTACTACCGTATCGTTCGGAAATTTCGGTAGACATTTCAACTGCCTTCCGGACATCCCACGAATCGATTTCCTTCATGCTTGTCTCATGTACGAAAGTACCGGGACTGCAAAACACAATGTAATCCTTAGTGACCATTAGACGCCTCGTTTCTGATGAAAGCAACTAGCCGATTCTTGGCAGTTTCAGGTGAATGACCGTCCCACATGTCGGCCTTTTCTCGTTCAGGGATCTGAAACAAATCCCAATCCTTCATTTCATAGTGATTGGAGATCTGTCCAGTAGGAAGCCATGCCATGACAATAAACCAGCCACCTCCAAAACAATCATCGCCTCCATGATGCTTTGTGGATTTGTGTACGTTATGAAGATTTTGTTTGTGGAATTCGTTGAACAGCGCGGCATTGTACAGTAGCCTATATTCATACAATTCATCGAAAGTGTGATAACCGTCTGAAATAGAACCAATATCATAATTTCGTTCCACACTGCAATAGACTTCAATTTTATCTTTAATTTCTTGAAGAAGGCCCTTATCCATTGAGTCCTTGAAACTATCTTCTATTTTCTTCAATAGGTTCTTAAGGAGCTTCATTGAACCTCTCCATATTTTCGATTTTTTCTATTTGCGACTCTAGTTTAAGCCACTGCTGATCTTTGATCCTATTGAACATTTCATCATCGATTCCGTAGACATTTCGAAGTGCTTCGATCATCTGCAGAACATCAACCATTTCAACTGCAATGTCTTCAAGCGAGCATCGACCTCTCCTATAGTGGTTAATCGCCACCATAAGTTCACCGATCTCTTCGTGGAATTGATTAAATTGATTCTCAACTCCAAATGCCTTAACCGAACGAAAAATCAAATTCTTTTCGTCATATTGCTTGGTCATTGAATTACCTTCTTGTTTCTTCGATCATGAATACTTTCGCTAATGTATTTCTGAGTATCCTTAGAAAGAGACACTACATTACATAGCGCCAATAGTTTAGGATCAGCTTCTTGACATTCTTTCATGAGTCTAATCATACTGACACAATCATCAAATGCCATATGAGCATTTTCGGATTGTGTGATCTTTGATAGAGCACCAATTTCATACTTCTTTCTAAACATAGGAAGAGTATCTC
The DNA here is from genome assembly GCA_041653855.1 of Ignavibacteria bacterium. Classification (GTDB taxonomy): domain Bacteria; phylum Bacteroidota; class Ignavibacteria; order Tepidaquicellales; family Tepidaquicellaceae; genus FEN-1279. Next base: position 3,452 of record JBAZEQ010000039.1, read on the forward strand.
TGAAAGTGCAATTGTTATCTAATCCCAAGAATTCACAATACCATTGTACAAAGGTCTTCTCGAATTTGGCATTATGTGCAATACAAATATGCCCGTCAATGAAATCGTGAAAATCTCTGAATACAGAAAAGGTATCAGGTGCATCTGCAACCATTTCATTAGTAATCTTGGTAAGATCACTGATTTTGGGGGAAATGTGAATTGGGGATCTATTAGAAAACGCATATGGTTTTGCAAGCGAATGGAATATTACGTTTTCGGTAGGCGTTACTTTGATCGCGCAGTATTCAATAATCCTTGCGGCTTTCCAAGGAACAAATCCAGTGGTTTCAAAGTCCAAGAATACTAGTGTTTTTCGTTCAGATAATGCGATGTGGGGAATATCCCAGCTTCTAGGATCCATTTAACTCTCCTACAGGTTCTCAGTTAAGATACTATTCGAATTACTTTCCGTCAACCACTTTTTTATCCTATATTTTCTAATTCAGTTATAATAGAAAATATGGGTGGGCCTAGAATCAATTCACACTTAGACGACGATGAACTATTTGCGAGAGCATATAATCGACTACATGTAGTAAAAAAAGACAAAACTAAAGAACAAATAGTAAAATCTTATTGGAATTCAATGAATGCTAGAGTAAAAAAAGGAATCTATCTAGAAAAGTGTATTAGAGTGGAGTGGACATTTCAAGAATTCAGCGAATGGTTCAATTCTAAATGGGATCGATTTGAGGCTATCAAACAGGCTGGAGAAATTCCTTCAATTGATCGGATTGATTCCAATTCTAACTATTGTAAAGAAAATTGTAGAATTATTCCTATGTCGGTTAATAGTGCTCTAGGTGAAGTGAATTTGATTATTGGCCGAATGAAGACTCTCCAGCAATTCCTAAAAGAAAACGAGCATTGGTTAAAGGACGAACGGCCTTAATTCGTGCTCGCCACCAAATTCTTCATGATGCGGGTCACAAGCGTAGATCGTAACCGTCAAGTCAATTGCAGTAAGTGTACCTAATCCATGGTTCTGTGATGTAACCCATCCAAATAGCTTATTTACCTTGAGATAATCATAGTCTTTTCCGTCTCTAAATTCCAATGCATTTAGAGTGATTTTGTCCTTATCTTCAATATCTATTTCAAGAGGGTATCTGAATATTGGCATGTCAGTAATAACAACGCCCTTATCAGTAGAAAGTCTATTTAAGTGAACAGTCACCCTTTTCTTACATAGAATATAAGAGACAATGTAATCTACGCATTCAACAACACTGGTAAATTGAGATACTATTGGTTCTTCGTTGTGATGATGCATAAGTCCCCTATTGTAAATCTATTTATCTGCGCTCATTCCCATCTAGACGTAAATCTCGATCATTTTGATTTCCACAAATACATACAATTCTTGATTCATGTCATTGAATTCGGGTCTAGATTCAAGTAGACATTCCTTCCATTTACGCATTTCGCTATCAATTACCGCAGAGTTACCGTAATGAGCAAATTGAATCTTTTGTCTGTGAGTCTTCATTAGTTCAGTAAATTCCAAGAATCTATTATGTTTGATAATATTCTCGGACATTAAGCGATCACGAACTTCAATAGCCGTTTTTTGTGACATGAAAGCTGCGTATGGGATTTCTCTAGTCGAAGTGTGCTCAATAATCAGATAGCTGTATACATGGTCGCCAATTTCAGGTTCATCTGACATTTCATTTTCGAAAATTGCACGATGCTTAGTCACAGAGTTAACGACAACTTCCCAATCTCGAAGCTCGAAACCAGCCTTATCGTCAATTAAAAGATTATAGAAGAACTTCTTGGAGAAGTCTCCCGTCTTAGAATCGCAAATCTCCGGATTCTCATTGAAGTATTTGAATTCGACGCCATGCTTACGGAAATACTCGATGTAAGTGTCATGATTATACGACGACGAAAAGAGAATCAGAACAATCTCAGGGAATTTATTCAACTTCCTCAAAGCATCCATTGCAGTTTCAATAACTTCAGGCATTTCATCTGCGTAATTGGCCTGCGCGATGGTGTCGTGGATGTCCACAGAAATAAAAATTTTATCTCTGCCTACTTTCTTGTTGTAGACGTATGCGTTTTGTATTGCCTTATCGAGATTCATTGAGATGCTCCTGTTCCTGACAGTCTGACAGCCCCTGTAGGAGGCGATCATAGTCTTTCTGGTGTGCTAGTGGCTCTTGCTTGGGTAAGTAGCTAGAGAGGCTCCTAGAGCCAAAGACTCCGTACATGGTAGATCCTAGATATAGTCGATAACCCATTATCTACTCCGGATGTCTAACTGGAGTGTGCGTCCTCTTCGACATGAATCTCTGAATTTCACTGAAGGTATATGGACGATGCTCGGGGTGGGTGTCTATACCGACATCCATCCTCTTGTACATTGTATCATCAACTTTGTGTCCATGATAATGTCCATGCAATTGCCAGCTACCGTCCTCAGCATCAATCCATGAAGCCATTGGGAAATGGCAAGAGTGGATTAGTTGAGATCCAACTCGATAGACCTTCGAGTCGAAGATGTTCTCGCGTCCAAATGCATCTACAAGTTCGGAATAGTGATCGTGATTTCCAAGTGTAATGATAATTCTACCGTTCAGTCGTTCTCGGTATTCCTTAATCTTGGTTTTCGATGCGAATGCGAAGTCTCCGTGATGAATGACCGTAGCATATTCGGGAACGATGGAATTCCAGTTCCGAATTAGTGCTTCGTTCATTTCATTAATGTCTGAATACTTTCGATTCGGCTGATAGCGCAGAATATTCTTGTGTCTTAGGTGGGTATCCGCAGTGAAGAATGTGTTTTCCGGATCTAATGTCATTCTGCCTTTGCCTTCCTATTGAACGAGGCCAACGATGCCTTCATCGAAAGAACAGTCTTGTAGCCCAATTCGCTTGCAATTTCAGTTGCAGACTTTCCTTCAGCTTTCAAGACATTGTACTTTTCATACTTCTCTTCGAGACTGATCTGATTATCGAGTCGAAGAGGAAACATTTCTTCTCCATGCCTTGCACGGAGTTTCGAAATATATGAAGATGCACTCTTCAGAGTATCACCCAATTCGTATTTCTTGCCGATTTCAGAAAGAGACATCTTGTTGACCCAATCAATACTAATGTTCTTGATTCGATCTGCTTCATCTTCTTCATTCTTCTTGGCAATATCAGAAAGTTCAGGATTAGCATCAATTGCTCTACGGAGCCTACTTTTGCTAATTCCGAGAATCTTACAGATCTCGACATATGAGGTCTTATTCGTCAACAAATCCTTAATCTTCTCTGAATGTTCGTTCAGCCGATTATATCGACGGGACTCCAATTCTTCGTCAGTGAAAATCAGATGAAACATCTGAGATACGAGTTGGCGAGAAACTTTGAAATGATCTCGAACTTCACTCTCTGTTGCAAGAGGATTAGCCTTTGCATAATCCTTGATCTGTTCCGAAATTGTCTTTTCCATGACCATAACTCCTTGTAGAGGCTCCTTGCCTAGTGTAAGATACGATAACTTTGTTACTTTGACAACCACATGACGGTGGAAACTTTTCGATCAACTCTTAGTGTAGAAGGTAGAGGTAGGTGGCCTTATCGAGCATCATACCCGGATGCTTTGGATGCGGATACTTCTCGACCTTAAATAGTTCATAGTGAACATCTTCCAGCTTCTTCGAATTCAACTTGACTGCTCCATTGAACTGCCGAGTTGCATATCCGCCTTCAACCAGTGAATTGATGTCTTCATCGGGAATATCAATCTTCCGTCCAAGTCGTGGGGAGTCCAAATAGAACTTAACCCCATTAAAGACAATTCTTCCGCAGTTTGCCATTTCACCGCATTCGGTAATCACGCCCTTCAGAAAATCATTGATGTCATTCATCGAAAACTCCAAATCCTCGCGAAGAAATCATCGCGTAGTGAATAGTTCGGGCAATATCACCGTACCAGCGAACAACCCTCAAACCTTGAGGAATTGGGATAGTTCCCTGAAACATCTTCACAATTGCATTCAGTTCATGGCCATCGGCCTGAATGAATTCAATATCGCGAATCAGGGAGTCTTCCCAACCTAGATCCAAAACATCCCCAATGTGATACTCACCTTTAATAGCGACCATAGGATTACGAAGATAATACATTACTTCCTCCTCAGTGGATTTTGAATTCCTTCGACATGTCCACGCTTAGTGAATCTATTGTCGATGTATTGAATGTTGACAGATGGAGTTGCGGCTCCCTCTTGAATTGCAACCGAAAGAATTACCTGCAGTTTAGGGTGCTTTCGATTCTTGAAAATCGACCAGACCTTTCCGAATCTATACTTCGACAAATTGCCGTTTCGATCCTGCAGTAGAGCATTTTCTTCGAGATAGGAGAATTCTCCATTCATTGCCTCGCGTTCAGTCGTTCCTTCATAAGGATGCCTGAACGAATAGACGAACTCAACTGAATCGTACAAACCAGATTCAATGATCCGGTCCCTTAATGTGAAATAGAGATTCAGAACCTCAGGAAATTCATTATCTCCATTTTCACTAGGAGTGAGATACATCCCAATTTCCCGAAGAAATCCAGAAGAAGAGAAGATGAATTCCACGAATCGGGTCTGCTGAATTCCCTGAAACTTGTAATTGTCGTAATGATACACAATTCCGCCGTCATATACCGTTCGAGTTGAGAGCGGAGCAATGTTGTGCATCTGCCAATCAACCGTTTCGGGACCAATTCCGAAGGGAATATGATCGATGACACATGGAGTTGAATCGCACACTTCAGAAAAGTCAATCATCTGACCGAAGAGTAGAGTCATCATAAGAAGAATCATAATACACCTCCTATGTAGAAGATACTGCAGTTGCTCAAAATCGTCAACCAATTAGTCATAATATTCGGCAACTCGCTGAGGAGTATGATCCATGTATTGAACACGCTTTCCATGATCTACTCGACGCTGATGAATCGAATTGAATTTACCACCCTCGAAATCAGAATATGAATTCGCGATCATAACCCCAAGAGTATTCCAATTCCTTTGAGAAATGACTTTTCCAAATCCAGCCATTCGCTTAGAACCAACTCCTGCATGGAACGCAATATCTAATATGGCACTCTTTACAGGTTCTGGTGCATTTTCGATATTTGGATACTTTTGTCGCACCTGTCTCCACACTACCATTTTGATCTTGTTGCAAATTCTCATCGCAGTCTTTCGACCTAGCTTCACTTGATTATTCCTAATCCACTCTCGACTAGCTTCTCCTCGAATTGAAGTAGCCTTGATCAAAACATTGTAAATGCTATCTGAGACACTACATCTCAAAACTTCAGATACTGCCTTGAATCCAGCATTTCCTAAATCAAGTCCACATGCAATTGTAGGACCAGAAAAACCCCCCGGATACACCAGATAATCAGTGCATCCTTCGTACTGCTCAATCTCAATAGTTGAGAAGTCCAAAGGAGACAATTCTTCAGTAAACGCTAATTTAGCTGAATCTTCTTTATCAAGTCGAATATTCGACTCAATGTTATATGTGGTTTTAGTATATACAATTTTCTCTTCAACCTTCGATTCGATAGGCGTCATCAGTAGAAAAGAAATTATTGTAATTATATAGTATTTCAATGAAATTCTCCGTTCTTAATAGCATCACCCTTAAGAATCTCTAATTCTTTAGATGAGATTCCAAGTTCCTTTTGTTTGGCCCTTATCCAAGAATTGCGCCTGCAGGCTTCTGCATTAGCATACCTACCAGCAGAACCTATCATCCCCATCGTCTTCAGACGATCAAAGAGTAGTGCCCTGCGAACAAGCTCGTCTATGTGATCTTGAATAGCCATGCCAATAAGATACGTTGAAAGATGACAATCGTCAACCACTTACGACTTAACGCTGATAGTCTCGATGCGACCGAAAATTCCAGATAAGATAGTGTCATCCACCATATCATCTATCAAGTTGAAAATTTCGCATTTACCTGCGTTCGAGAAAATGTTTCTGATAAACATCTGAAACACCATTTCCTTACCTAATGATCTACAAATTTCTTCAAACTCAATAAAATCAATATTTCCAAATCGACTTCTGAAGAAAGGAAAGAAATCATCTCGAAATACAATACTTTTGAATTTGATTCCTAGTGTTTCTTCCACTTGACGAATCAACCATTCTTTAGACTTAGCATCTTCAGGAGATGTGATTGCCCAAGAAAACAAATGGAATTCATCAGCTTCTACAAGAATATTAGTGAACCATTCACGAGTGATATGTTCCGTGAGGAATACTGGATTGTCCATTGAATTAATGATAGTACCTTCAAGGTCCAAAAAGACCGCACTTTTTAATATCGACATGGCACTATACCTTTCAGTTCATTTCCGTAGCGATAAACTTAACACCATACCACTCTTCACCATTCTCAACGCTCACTACATATGGCTCAGCTTCAAGATTCCAATGAACAATCATATTTTCGCCAAGATCGACTGAAACCCATTGTGCTCTCCGATCTTCATTAAATGTATCGCATACTGCCTGAAACGAATACATTGCAAACGAAAATTGTTCTCCTCTCTTAGAAGAGAACCAATTATTCAATGCAGTGAGAATAGCCTTTCCAGAAATGCTTTCATGGCAACTGCATTCCTTCAATTCCCAAGACTCAACAAATGGAACATATTCAGAATTCCACTTAATTACACTTTCAAATGTCTTGGTCATATAGCACCTCCTTCAAGTAAGATACTACTAGGGCGCTCAATCGTCAACTAAAAATCCTCGCGAATATCAGACATGTCCACAGCATCGCAACTGATGACTTCATTATCTAATCGCAATTCGACTTCAAGTCTTTTACGGTATTCACCCCAAGAAGGTGAGAGGTGAATACTCAATCTCGACTTGAGTAGTTCTAAAATTTCAGCTTCGTTCATTTTACTTTCCTAGGTACGTGTTTTCTAGTTGAGAGTAGAACTTTAAGGATTTCAACATATCCTTCATCAACTGCTAACTGAGCTTTTTCTTTTTCATTCAATCCGCATCCATAATAATGATAATCTCGATAGTTATTTCTAATGTAGGTTCGACATGCTTTGAAATAATTCAAGAGCCTAACATCAGATAGTTTACTTAGCATAATTGGTTCTAGTTTTAGCATTTCGTAATATCTCCCCTGAAGACAAAGACATCTATTCCTTTTCGATTATCGAATACAAACCATCTGCATTTAGTAGAAGATCCCATTATCTTACATACTTCAATTGCAGTTTCTATTGATTTGTCTTCGTCATATGGCTGATTAATTGGAAAACCATATTCAGTACTGTATATTGAATATCTAAACAAAAAACTCTCCTTATTTCTAAGGAGAGTTTTTTCGGGGTACTCCCCTCAGCCAATTTTACTTGCTGTGGACAGGGCGCGAGTTCGGGTACCGATTGTAGAATGCGATGGTCAGCGCACGGTTCATCTCGGCGGTCCAATCCGGGAGATCGAGGAGAGCCAGCTTCAGCTTCTCCATCGCCTCACGGCGTCCACGGGGGGCGTTGAACTGATCATCGAGGCAGTTGCTCACCGAAACGGTGGCAATCGGAGTCTCGAAGTTGCCGGAGATGAAGAGACTTGCAGTGGTGCGGCACTTCCGATGAGTGGCGCGGATCTTGTTGCGGCGCATACGACGAAGGGCCGCAGAAAGCTCGCGCATCGACAGGGTGTTGAGAGACTTGGAAGCGACCTCATCGGGGTGCTTCTCCATCTCATGCTCCATGGCCTCGGTTCGCATCTTCAGAATGTAGGTATTCTCACCAATGGTAAGACGCATTGTATTCTCCTTGTTTTGGTTTAGATCGCTGACAACCAGCTTTCTCTTAGATAAAGATACGATGGACTTGACACTTAGTCAACTACTTTTTTTATCTAGCCCATCCATTGATTCTGATATTGTATGTAGTGTCGTGACCGCTGGAATCTACTATGAACTTCGCAGTCAATTCAAGTTCTCGATTAATCTTTATTTCAAGGGCGCGGCCAACCATCGTGCGAATGGAAGAATCTACTTCCTCCAAATCAAAATCAAGACTTGCACGAGCATTTTCAACAGCCTTAATACATGCCTCCTTGATTTCTTCGAACAGCGGATCAACTTCTGACTGAATCTTGGCATTTAGAGCAGTTTTATACCTAGTCGCAAGTTCTTCCTTAAAAAGCATTATAGGGCCTCCATCAGCAATTGCATTGTTGCGTCATATCCACGGGAATAAACATCACCGTTGAGACGACGAGTTATTTGAGTCTTCTTATCGAAATATCCAAGAAAATTTCCCCGAGTAGTACGAATACGAATCTGATCAGATGTTTCTTCGATAACTCCGATGAAATTTCCACGATGATCGCGAACATCTCGACTAGCCATCTTAACCTCCAAGTTACAGTGTCTTATGTAAGATACTGGAGATTATCTAAAATGTCAACCCTTATGCGTATTTTTCTTCAACAACATCGCGCTGTTCAGGAGTAATTTCAGCACTTGAAGGGTTCCCATCCAATTGCTGTTCTTTGAGCTTCCCGTCTATTTCATTAGACTGTTGCTCCAGAGTGTCTAAATCCTGAGGTGCATAATCTACACCCTTTATTTTCTCATTAAATACGTCTAATGTCCTATTCATTAATGAGGACATTGCCTTTTTCTGATTTCCATCATGGACAGTGTTCAAAACAGCATTAAAATCTTCAACAGCATGTTGCATTTTCTCATGAATATATCTCAATTCTTTTTCATTTAATGATTCGTAAACATATCCCTGATATACTATCTTAGCCATGCATATATTTAGGAGAAACGCTTTCGGGAATTCCTCCAAGAATTAAATCCAACTTTAGAATGCCCTAAGGTTTCTAGCATTTGTGTCAAAATTGATTTATTTGGATCGATATTTGGATTCATTGAAGCAAAAACTTCAGGATCCAGATTCCAATGATATGCCAATGCACTTCCTACTGCGGAAGATCGAGAGATTCCAGCATGGCAATGTACAATCAATAACTCATCAGACTCTTCGTAATGTGCCACTGGCTCATATGTACTCAATGCGAAATCACAAATATCTCTTGCCATTTCATCATTGAAAAGAATAAATGATGATCTATCAATATTCCTACTTTTTACGATTGATTCCCAAATATCTCCACCAATGTCATCAAATCGATAAGATCTGATAAAGGTAAAGTTGTATTGATCCCTTAGGATTTTTTCTTCGGCTTGAGTTAAGAAACGCTCATCGCTTCCATTAATGGAGATGAGTCTAATTCCATTATTAGGGGGTAAATCGGCCAATATGCTAGGCACGAAATAGTCGTACTGAGGGTCAGTTAGTGAATAAACAGCCATTCGAGGCCAAATCTTAACGTGCTTTATCACTTTAATTCATCCTTTAAGCGGTAAAGTGCGGGGAAAATCACATTTAATAAGTCGAATAATTCGTCACAGTCTTTAATAGTGGAATTCTTAATTCCATCAACCATCCAAGTTTCAATTCTCCAAAGATAAAAATTATTACTCATCTGCGTAATAGATTTAACAAATTCTTCTAACTCTATTTGTTGCTCATAGTTAATTGTGTGTGGTTTGCCAGTCAATTCTTTTAATTTTGTTAACATATTGTCAAGCAAGACGCGAATAACCATGTCATGTTTAGCTGTTTTCAATTTAGCCATAAAACGAGGAGTAAAGGTGACAATCTTTCCTGATTTGTCACCATTCGACTTAATAGTATGAGTTCCTACAATCTTTTTCATTCTACTCCCAATCAAAAAGTTTATCCAAAGTTGCCCACATAGGAGCAGCTTCCACTTGATCGACCTTGTAGAGAGTTTCCTTGAAATATGCGTATTCCTTACGATATTTACGCCAT
>JBAZEQ010000040.1:0-13288 GCA_041653855.1 Ignavibacteria bacterium
ATTGCAAAAAGGAATAATGAGGCTATGGTATTAATTATGATATTAGTTAAATGAAATCCGTAAGGATTTAGATTCCAGAAGGCATAATCCAATGTGTATGTAGTCGACACAACAGGTCTAAAATATCTTCCTATAACTTTATGAAATCCCTCCTGTGCTGTAAAAAATTTCGGAATATTGGATAAATCCCTGATAGCTATATAATTCTGAACAACACTTTCATCATCGAATACAAAATCATTTTGCAGTGTGTTATAGAACACGATGACAGATAAAATTGCAATTATAAAATAACAGTATATTGGTTTTAATTTATTCATTATTAATTTTCAGTTTATATTAAAATTTTCGAAGGTATAAAAATATATAATTAAAAAATATTTGGGCTAAAGCCCAATTTTGCTGAGTTATTGTTATCCCCACCGTAAACGGTGGGGTAAATTATTATTTATCACACAGCCTCGTAAACGACGGAGATTGTTATCCCCACAGTAAAATTATTATTTATCACACAGCCTCGTAAACAGCGGAGTAAATATTAAATAGTAGAACACTCATTATAAAGAAATTCACATCTTCGTTTACAAACACCTATTATCACCATGCTTCCAAAGTCCGTTTTGGAGTACTTTTTAATTTACAATTTTGATGCAACAACAACAGTAGTCTTCACCTGTTCAACAGCCCCGCCCATATCATTTATAGCTTCAATAAACAAAATATAAATTCCTATCCTTAATTTCTCCCCATTATCGTTTTTCCCATCGAAAATTATTTGCCCTTCGTTTCCGCTTAATTGATTATTTAATAATGTTCTTACTAATCTTCCTTTCACATCATAAACTTTTACTCTTAGCTGTGAAATGTTTTGTTTTAATTTATATTTAATAATCGTAAAATCTTCGAAACCATCACCATCGGGTGAGAAAGGATTAGGAGAAACACTTACGGAACCATTGATAATATTATTCGAAGTTAATATGCTGTTTCCCGCTCCGGGAGTCCCACCAGACAAGGCAGTGCAACTATTCCAGTTATTCCTGTCATTTGCGTTAATCAAGGGATTGATTCTTTCGAGTGAATAACCTTTTGTATCGGGTAAATTGGAATTATGCCATTTGGGATTATAATACACCGAGTCAATCGAATTTCCAAGAGCGTCTAATACTATAAGCATTGCACCTTCATTACTTAAAGATAAATTATTACTAAAAATAATTTTACAATTAGGGTCAGGATTATTAAGATTTGAAAACCTGTTAAAGATTGTTGTATCTTTTGCAATCACTAAGTATTGACCGGGATTGATTACGAAATTACACGTATCGAATAAATTTACAAGAATCGATGAAACTTTTAATCTCCAACCGGATAAATTTAAATACTTAGTACCAAAATTATAAAACTCAATCCATTCACAGCTAATTGTTAACGGGTCATACATAATTTCATTTACAATTAAATCATTTCTCGTGTAAGATGTTAAATTCGATAATGAGTTTGTCCGAGTTGGCGATGAGTGTTCGCAATCGAGAGAGGTTGCCCAGTTTGTGGAATCATATGACGGACGATTTGGTGTAACTCTTTCGAGTGAATTTTCCGAACTATTTCCGCCCCAGCTCGATTTATAAGCAACTCTATCGATAATATTATTTAGATAATCGTAAATTATAATTACATCTTTATCGTCATTTAAAGTTGGCAGGTTTGGCAGGTATACAATTTTATTCGTATCTATAAGTCTATGGTTATTTACAATCGAATTATTCTTTGCTATTACAAGATAATCATTAGCATCAATAATTTTATTATTTTCAGTAATAATAATCGGATTGGATTGCGAAGTTGAATCCGATATTTTCCAATTTTTTATATTAACCGGTAAATGAGTATTATTAAATAATTCTATCCATTCACATTCGGTAGAAGGTAAAGGATGATACATAATTTCATTAATAACCAAAGAACTATTTACAATTCCACTGCTACCAACATTTACATTTTTTACAAGAGAATTATTTATTGTATCATTATCGGGAGCATAAATAATTTTTCCGATATATTGTTTTAATCCGCTATCGATTCCTACGATGTAATATGTATAAGTCAATGAATCATTGGGGTTCAAAACAAGAGATGTAAAATTTTGTGTATTTATCAGTTCGGATGGTTTGACAATACTATCTAAATTTAGATTCCGATAAATGTTAAGGGAAAAATTATTCGCAGGATTTAAACCAATATTTTTTATTTGAAATTTTAAGAATAATGTATCACCTGCACGCGGACTTAAAGGAGAATAAGAAATTGAATATAATTTTAAATCATTTTGTTTTGGAGTAACAGAATTAAGTCGATTTGGTGTGGACTTCTGTAAATCAACGGACGAACCCCAATTCGAAGAATTATTAGTAGGAGCAACCGGGTTTATTCGTTCAAGAGAATAGCCATTCGTTCCGCCCCATGCTGATATATAACGAAGTGAATCAATTCTGAAACCGCTTCCGTCTATTAAAATAACATTATCTGTATCATTATTTAAAGTAGACCAGTTTGTTTGGAAGATTAATCCAGAAAAGCCCGGATGGTAAAGCCTGACAGCGGCTGAATCCTGACAGATGATAGCGTATTGATATGGTTGTAAGTTTTGATAAGAAGTTGTAATCGTTCTTAAGGTACTTGTTGCATCTTTCCATTTCCATTGTAACATATTGAGCGAATAATTTCCGGAATTATATATTTCAAACCATTCCTGTTCAGTATTGCTTGAAGGAGAATACATTACTTCATTTATTACAACCTGTGATTTTATTGAAGTAACTAATAAAATAATAAAGAAAAAAGTAAAAATTTTTTTCATACAGAAATATTTATTAATAATATTTTTATATTAACTAACAGGTCGCCCCTACGGGGCTTGTATTACATCGTCAATACATATTCTACAAACAGAACACCCCTACGGGGCTTAACATTAATTCGTGATTCTATATTCTATAATCATTTCGCCCATGCGGGGCTTAACATTAATACATGATTAAATATTCTTTTTGAATCTTAACACAACTTTAGAATTGCTATCCCCACCGTAAACGGTGGGGTAAATTATTATTTATCACACAAGCTCTAAATCCGTCCCGATAAAAAGAATCGGGATTAAAAGCGAAGAGCAATGGGCTGAACTGAAAAACTATAAAACACTTATCTTCTATTTCCCATAATTCTTAAAAGGAATAGAAACATATTGATGAAATCGAGATACAGAGTTAATGCTCCCATTACAGCCACTTTTTTTCCTTCTTCAGTTTCGAAACTCATTGACTGTGCCATTCTTTTTATTTTTTGAGTATCCCATGCAGTAAGACCGACAAAAATTAATACACCTATGTAACTAATCATCCAGTACAGCATTTCACTTTGAAGAAACATATTTACTATAGAAGCAATAATTAAACCGAACAGACCCATCATCATAAAAGTCCCGACACCTGCGAGGTTCATTTTGGTTATATATCCGAATACACTTACCGAGCCGAACATAGCGGCACAGATAAAAAACGTAAACGCTATCGATTCACCAGTATACACAAGAAATAAAATCGAAAACGTAAGTCCGGTTAGAAATGCATATAAGAAAAATGCACCTATTGCAACAATCGACGGCATTTTATTAATAGCGGCACTCATTGCAATAACTACAACAAGTTGAGCAATCATTAATCCGTAAAAAATAAACGGATTCATAACAATGAATCGCAGTAATGTTTCCGAAGTGGAAACGCCATATGCTACAATGCCTGTAACGGCGAGACCCATTGTCATCCAGTTGTAAACGTGAAGTAAAAATTTCCTCGTTTCAGCGGTAGAGAAACTCGCATCTACAGCTTGAGATTGTGTGTATTGTTGATTAAAATTAGCCATATATTTTAATTTAGTTAAATTTTTATTTTAATAATTGTACTTTGAGTTACCCTTTCAATCCATAATTCGGTGCTTCTTTAGTAATCTTAACATCGTGCGGATGGGATTCACGCAGACCCGCATTAGTAATTTTCACAAATTTAGTATTTGTTTTCATTGCTTCAATATCTTTTGCACCGCAATATCCCATAGCAGAACGCAGACCTCCGATTATCTGATAAGTTGTATCTCTCAAAGGTCCTTTATAAGGAACAATTCCTTCGATACCTTCGGGAACGAGTTTTTTAATATCATCTTCCATATCCTGAAAATACCTGTCTTTGCTACCTTCTTTCATAGCTTCGATTGAGCCCATACCGCCATACATTTTATAACTTCTGCCTTCGAACAAAACCTTTTCACTGGGCGTTTCATCGGTTCCGGCAAACATTCCTCCAATCATAACAGAGTCAGCACCAGCGGCAATTGCTTTCGGAATATCTCCGGTTTGTTTAATTCCACCATCAGCAATAACCGGGATTTTATATTTCTTTGCCGCCTTAGAGCATTCTATAATGGCAGTGAGCTGAGGTACACCAACACCTGCAACAACACGCGTAGTACAAATCGAGCCAGCACCAATTCCAACTTTCACTCCATCAACACCAGCTTTTATTAAATCAATTGTAGCTTCGGCAGTTGCAACATTACCAGCAATCAATTCTACATTAATTGCAGATTTTATTCTTTTAACCATATCGATAACGCCCTGTGAATGTCCGTGTGATGTATCCACAGTAATAACATCGACACCGGATTTTACAAGTTCTTCCACTCTTTCGATTGTATCCTTTGTAACACCGACAGCCGCACCGACTCTTAATCTTCCGAAACTGTCTTTGCAGGCATACGGAAAACTTTTTCTTTTCTGAATATCCTTAAAAGTTATAAGTCCTTTTAAAAACCCGTTTTTATCCACTACGGGGAGTTTTTCGATTCTATATTTTTGTAAAATCTTCTCTGCCATAGTTAAATCCGTACCGACAGGAGCGGTAATAAGATTTTCTTTTGTCATAATATCTTTGATTAAAATATTTTCATCGGGGTCAAATCTCAAATCCCTGTTGGTTAATATTCCGATTAACTTTCCATCGCTATCAATAATAGGAATTCCGGAAATGCTGAATTTGGACATAACCTGTATAGCGTCTTTAATCTTTTTATCCGCAGTCAGCGTAACCGGTTTCATAATCATTCCGCTTTCGCTTCTTTTGACCTTATCGACTTCGGATGCCTGATTTTCGATTGACATATTTTTATGAATGAAACCAATCCCGCCCTCACGTGAAATTGCAACAGCCATTTCCGTTTCAGTTACCGTATCCATAGCTGCCGACAGCAAAGGAATATTCAACTTGATATTTTTTGTCAGTTTTGTTTTCAGATTGACTTCCCGTGGAAGAACTTTTGATTTGCACGGAACGAGCAGGACATCATCAAAAGTTACAGCTGTTGTTAAAATCTTATTCTCCATAATATAATATAATATTTATTTAATATTTTTTATTTAATGATTTTTGCCTTTAACAAATCATCGTATAAATTTGCAGATTTAATATCTCCGTTATAATTTTTTACATACATAATATGTAAATGAGTAGGAGAGCGTGACGGGAAAGCGTTTTTTCCGGTTCTGCCCATCGTTCCAAGTATCATACCGGGATAAACAAAATCTCCGACACTAACTTCAACTTTATTCATATGTGCATAATAAAAAAGGGCATCGGTAAAATTATCATAAATATATACGATATTTCCTCCTTTTATATCCATCATTTCAGACGTCCAGTTTTTTCTTGTTTCCACTACTATACCACCACTCATCGAAAGAATTTTTACGGGTTTATCCGTATAATCATCGAGGCAATCCTGATTTTTATCTGAAATAAAAATATCGTGTGCCGGATGCCCTCCAGTATTACCATCGAAGAAATCGAAATCTGCAACTACGTAACCGCTTCCATTTTTCCCGCCAATTGCCGAAGAAGTATATCCTTTAACCGGGAACACCCATTCGGATTTTTTATACACTTTCGGATTATTTTTTATTATATATAAATTCAATTCTTCAATAAAGCTATTCATAGAATCTACAGCACTTTTCCGATTCAACTTTTTATCCCTGACCTGCCTCATAATTGCAAACCAGCCCTTTGCAGGAGTATCAGCATATTCCTCATCATCGTTTAAGTCTCTGACTTTCTGTCCTAATTTATCGAGAGCAATTTTTAGTATTTTCTTTCTTGGCTTATCATCTTCGGGCTGAGGGATTACCTGTGCATAGACACTTATTCCATATAATGAAATAAAAAACAGGAACAAAAATATTTTTAATCTATTCAACTTTAATCTTTAATTTTACTTAAACTGCTCCAGACCATCTACGGGACCCCAAAGTCCCCTGTTATTATCTTTTGCTTCCTTTTGATATTTTCTAAGTTCATCTAATTTCGAAACCGGAAATTTTTCATAAACCTGTGCATACCCGTCTTTTACAATTTTACCGTTTACAAATGTACCGTCTTCGAGATATACCCAGCGTAATAACCTGCCATACCTGTCTTTATCTTCGTAGTTAGGTTCTTTTTCGAGTATAACCTTTTTACCTTCAACAAAATTCTTTACATAATCACTCGCAAGTTTTCCAAGTTTTTTTATAGTTTTTTTATCCTGTCCTTTGGCTTCAACATCTTTTTCAAGTTTTTTGGATTCATATTTTTCAGGAGTATCTATTCCAAGTAACCTGACTTTTTCCCCGCTCGACAATTCAAACGTATCACCATCGACGACTCTTTTTACGATTATAATTTCTTTTGTATTATCAACCTGCTTTGTATCAGTAGAGGAATTAATGTAATAATATACTACCGCACCGATTATAATTATCAATGAAGCAATAGTGGATAATATTTTACGGGTCAATTTAAACATACCTAATCAATAATATCTATAATCAGTTTTCTTTCTTCCGGTTTTGAATTTTCGATTACAACGGCATCTTCGAGTATTTTTTCTGCATCCGATATTTTACTTTCATCTTCTGCCCATAACTCGCAAATTACTTCCCCTTTAGAAATTTTATCACCGCATTTTTTATTCAGTATAATTCCAGCAAGGTAATCTATTTTATCATCTGCTTTTTTTCTTCCGCAGCCAAGCTCTATCGAAGCAAGTCCAAAAATAAATGCATTCATTTCATTTATATATCCATTTTCTTTTGAGAGGATTTCTTTTGAGTATTTTGCACGTTTAGAATTTTTCCAATCATTAATATAATTTACATCACCATTTTGAATTTGCGTTATTTCAAGGAATTTTTTATATGCACTTCCATCCTGCAATTTTTGTTCGGCGATTTTTTCACCTTCATCGATACTCGATGCTTTTCCGCCAAGATAAATCATTGCACCCGATAATACATTATTCACTTTATTTAAATCATATATTTTTTTTCCGTTCATAACTTCGAGGCATTCTTCGACTTCAAGCCAGTTGCCTATTTTATAGCCAAGCGGCTCTTCCATATCAGTTAGAATTGCAATAGCTTTTTTACCGAATTTTTTAGAAACGGAAATCAGATGTTTTGTTAACTTGCGGGATTCCTCATAATCCTGCAGGTTTGCACCGCATCCGAATTTTATATCGAAGACTAATGCATCTGCTCCTTCGGCAAGTTTTTTGCTCATAATGCTTGCTGTAATAAGAGAAATATTATCGACAGTTCCGGTTACATCCCTTAAGGCATAAATTCTTTTATCGGCGGGAGCAAAGTCATCATTCTGCCCTATCATAACCACACCTGTTTTCTCAATAATTTTTTTATAATCGTCGATGGAATAATTCACATTAAATCCTGGAATAGATTCGAGTTTATCTAGAGTTCCGCCGGTATGCCCTAAAGCTCTTCCCGAAATCATAGGAACGGCAATACCGCAGGAAGCAACAAGAGGTGCAAGAATAAGAGAAGTTTTATCGCCAACACCGCCCGTAGAGTGTTTATCGACTTTTACTTTATTTATATAACTTAAATCAACAACTTTTCCACTGTTCAGCATAATTTCAGTTAAATCGAATGTTTCTATATCGTTCATACCATTAATATGAACAGCCATCAGAAAAGCAGACATTTGATAATCGGTGATTTCACACGATAAGAATCCTTCGACAAAGAATTTTATTTCCTGTTTTGTCAGAGATTTCTTATTTCTTTTTTTCTTTATAATTTCTACGGGTAACATCTACTAAAGTAATAAAAACAAGTTAAAGGTTAAAGGAAATTGAAAGTATAAAGACTTATTGTGTCGGGAGTCCAAAAAGCGAGAGACTCCCCGACACAGGGAATCCCTTTTTGTTACACCTTGCGGCGTGTCAATCATTCTTTATTGTGTCGGGAGTCCAAAAAGCGCGAGACTCCCAGACACAGGGAGCATATTTTCTTAATCCCTTTTTGTTACACCCAGCGGCGTGTCAATCATTCTTTATTGTGTCGGGAGTCCAAAAAGCGGGAGACTCCCCGACACAGGGGAGAATCCAAAAAGCGGGAGACTCCCCGACACAGGAGAACGTTTATTCAAATTAATTTAGATATAAAGATTTACAATATTTCTCTCTTTTATTGATGTTATTTTTTTATCCTTATTTTTAAATTTATTTTATATAAATTTTCACAAAATTCCATATATGCAAAAATTCGAATCCGCACAGGCGTTTAAGTTTGCAATACTCTTCATCATTGGTGTATTTATTGGTGCAGGATTTGAATTTAACGTAATAGTAGTTATTGCTATTATAATTATACAAATAATATTTCTTTTTTATTTTTATAAAAAGTCAGAGGAAAAAAATATTAATTTAATATTATTAGCTTCCCTTGTTATTTCACTTGGAATATTTAAAGCTGATATAGATTTTCACCTTCTACCTGATAACTCCATATCACTAATCCCGGATACAAAGCGAAATGAAGAGACAAAATTAATCGGAGTCATTGAAGATATTCCCACGTGCGATACAAATAAAATAAGATTCGGATTAGAATCGGAATTTATTATAAACGAGAAAACTCACGACACAGCTTTAATCAGCGGTAACATAATAGTTACATTAAAAAGAAATCCTAAAACGGATTTAAATGAATATCAGATTAATCAAAATGAAGAGGGTATTAATTTAGACCGAAGACCAGAATTAAAAGCAGGCGACAGGGTTCTAATGTACGGGAAATTATCAGAACCATTCGAGGAAAGGAATCCCGGTGAATTCGACTATAAAAGGTATTTACGACTTCACGATATTTATAAAACTTTTACAGTAACAGGTTACGATAACATAGAAATAATAAACAGGGATAACCTTGGATTCACTTCACAGTATATTATATATCCCGCTAAAAAATTTGCTTCGGATAATATAGATAAATATATCGGTGGTGATGAAGGTGCGTTCCTAAAAGGACTTGTTACAGGAGAACGGGCGGATATTTCAAAAAAGATTAAAGAGGATTTCATTAAGACCGGAGTTATGCACATTATTGCGGTGTCGGGTCTGAATGTGGCATACATAATATTGGGATTAACGCTGATACTTTCTTTATTCAGAATTCCACGAACACCCAAAGTAATTATAATAATCATAATTTTAATTTTTTATTGTTTTTTTACGGGAGCACCGGCTTCTATTATAAGGGCAACCGTAATGGGTTCGCTTATACTAATATCGGGCGTGATGCAAAGGAAAACTAATTTCTACAATATAATAGGAATTTCAGTTCTTATAATATTGATATATGACTCGAAGCAGTTATTCGACCCGGGATTTATACTATCCTTTTCCGCAGTTTTATCTATGGTAATATTTTATGAAAAATTCGATGAGATTTTATTACAAAAGATTCTCAAAACAAAAATAAAATTTAAAAAATCGATATATTTAGTTACATCAATTATCTTTATATCTTTCGCCGCACAACTGGGAACTCTGCCGATTACTTCACACTATTTCGAAAAAATTTCGTTTGTATCTTTGATAGCAAATGCGATAGTAGTTCCGATTTCTAATTTATCCCTTGCAATCGGATTCTTCCAGATAATAGCGGGAATATTTTCCGGATTTTTATCATCCGTAATAGCGGATGTAAATTTCATTTTATTAAAATTTCAGCTTCTGATTATAAATTATTTTGCATCATTTAAATTCGGTTATACGAGTTTCTATGGATTCAACACAATAAATACTATCGGTTATTTTGTAATATTATTTTTAATATTTACTTTTAAAAAAGAAAATTTAAAATTAAAAATTTTATTACTTTCCATCTCAATTGTTATACTTATTATTCTGAATTTAGATTTCAGAAATAATCTGAGAATTACTTTTCTGTATGCCGGACAGGGTGACTGCACTCTCCTGGAAACTCCGGACGGGAGCAATATTCTGATAGATTGTGGGATGAAGGATTTCAAATATAACAGCGGAGAAAGCAACATAGTACCATTTTTAAAAAGGAAGGGAATAAACAAAATAGATTTATTGATTTTAACACATTCGCATTACGACCATATAGGCGGGATAGAATACGTGCTTAATAATTTCGATGTAAAAAAGATAATACATAACGGTACGAAAGAAAATAATTCTCTTATACGGAATATGGAAAATCTTATAATATCGAATAAAATTCCAAGAGACAGGTTTTACAGCGGTGATTACATACAGGGTTATGGGAATTTGATGTTATTTTTCCTTAATCCCGAAAAAGGCGATTCTCTTCAGTCAAATGAACATACAAAATCAATTGTATTAAAGCTTAAATACGAAAATACCGAAGTTTTACTTCTAAGTGATTTAAATGTTGAAGGAGAATCATTCATAACAAATAAGTACGGCAATTTTTTGAAATCAAATATATTAAAAGTATCCCATCACGGAAGCAAAAATGCCTCTTCAATTCCATTCTTAATGAAAAGTAAACCCGAATATGCCGTAATTTCCTGCGGGAAAGATAATATATTCGGACATCCTTCGGAATTAGTCCAGACTAAACTCGATTTATTGGGAGCCAATATATTAAGAACAGATAAAGATGGTGCTATAATTTTCGAGAGTGACGGAAAAACACTGGAACTTGTAAAATGGAAATAATCAATTAAATACATTCAACCGACCATTATGCATTCTCCATAATCCGGTTTTTTATATTTGATATTTAATATTTTATTTTTGAATTTTAATGTTTATTTTACGTTAAATCATTATTTCAAGAATTTTTTTGTTACAAGTAATAAAATGAAAAATAATTTAGTTGCATGGGAAGTATCCGAAAAGGATTTTCCAAAAAACGGGAAAGCAAAAGACAAATTAAAATTCTTCGTGAAGTATGCAATACTTGCACCATCAGGACATAATACGCAGCCGTGGCTTTTCGAAATTAATGAAGATGAAATGTCTATAAATCTATATGCAGACAGAACCAGAGCATTACCTGTAATAGACCCTGATGATACGGAATTGATTATCAGTTGTGGAACAGCTCTCGAAAATTTGATTGTCGCAATGAAATATTTTGAATACGATGCAGAAGTGGAATTTTTCCCCTCCGAAACGGATAACGATTTACTTGCGAAGATTAAGCCAATGATAGGTTACGAACCAGACAGTGAGGATAAAAAGCATTTCAATGCAATAAAAAACAGGCACACAAACAGACTCCCATTTGCTGATGATAAGATAGACGGTTTGAAGTTACAAATATTAAAGTCTACAGCAAGTGAAGAACATATTAATTTCTATATAATCGAAGATGATATAATTCGAGAAGAAGTTATTAAAATAATCGAAAAAGGTGATAAAGTACAAGCTACTAACAAAAGTTTTTGCAGAGAATTAGCTCAATGGGTTCACCCGAACAGGACAAACAGTCAAGACGGAATTCCCGGTTACGCATTCGGAATGGGAGACCTGATTTCATTCGGAAGCCCGTTTTTCATTGGTAATCTAAACTGGGGTGATATACAGGCAGGCAGGGACCGCAACCTGATAAAGGGTTCCCCTATACTGGCAGTAATGGAAAGTAAAAATAATAACCCTATTGACTGGCTTCGCACCGGAATGGCTCTCGAGAAATTATTATTAAGAGCAAGTTCGGAAGGTATTGCGGCTTCATACTTAAATCAGCCAATCGAAGTACCGGAATTAAGAGAAAAACTCAAAGAATTATTAGGAATAAAAGGTCATCCTCACTTAATTATCAGGATGGGTTACGGGAAAGAAGTAAAACCAACACCAAGAAGAGACCTCGAAGAAGTAATAAAATAATGAATGTTACATTTTTACCGGGTTCAATTAAATCAGCATTTCTTGTTCTAATTCAATTTATTTGTATAGGGATAATTGCTTTTACAGGTAAAGTCATTCCCGAAAATCTTTTTCTTTTATTAGCACTAATATTTTCACTAATACTTGCCGTATGGTCTATGATTGTAATGAAATTTCATTTTAATGCCGCACCAGATGTATTACCCGGTGCAAAGTTAACGATAAAAGGACCTTATAAATTAATCCGGCATCCGATGTATACATCACTTCTTTTATTAATACTTGTTTGGATTATAAATGATTTTACGTTTGTAAGACTAACAATTTCGATTATATTTTTTATTGATTTGATATTGAAAATATTTTATGAAGAAAAACTCCTGTCAAAAAATTTCAAAGAATATTCGAAATATAAAAAGCGTACTAAAAGAATTATTCCATATATCTATTAAAATATTTAGTAACCGAAAAAATTTAACATTTAATTATTCACTACGGAAGTTTTCCAATGACCAACCAGTAATCACTTATTCTCTACTCTAAGAATGATATTCTTCATATCTCCGGGTAAGTCCGATTCGAAATACAAATTTTCTTTTGTTTTCGGATGAATGAATCCCAAAACCCTTGCATGCAATGCCTGTCTCGGCATTTCTTCGAGAAGGTTTTTAATTTGAGCTTTTATATTATTAGTGAGGACAATGCTGTGGGGTGTTCTTCCTCCATAGGTATCATCTCCGAAGACAGGGTGTCCGGTCGAAGATAAATGGACTCTAATTTGGTGGGTCCGTCCTGTTTTTAGAACTAACTTTATCAAAGAAAGGAATTCAAATTCTTTAATTACTTCAAAATCAGTTATGGCATTTTTCCCGCTTGCATCTTCATCATCAATTACAGCAACTTTTTTTCTATCCCTTTTATCTCTTCCAAGTCTGCTTTCGATAGTCCCTGATTTATCTTTCAGTTTTCCCCAAATAATAGCATTATATTCCCTTATAATTGTATGCTTAAAGAA
>JBAZEQ010000041.1:0-4851 GCA_041653855.1 Ignavibacteria bacterium
CTGTAATCGTTCAGATAAGAAGCATACCAGCTACCACTTCCGCTACGGATGCTTCTGTTATTTCCCATTTATATAAAAGTTTGAAAAGATATCCGACTGCAACAGGCATTAACACTACAAGCAATCCGGGTTTTATCATTTCTTTTAAAGAGCGTTTTGCAACTATATCCACACACTGTGCATAGTCGGGTTTATCTGTTCCGGCTAAAATTCCCGGTTTAGCTTTGAATTGGTCGCGGACGTTTTGTATAACTTCCTGTGCGGCATTTCCTACAGCTTTAATTGCCCAGCTTGAGAATAAGAACACAAGCATACCGCCTAATAATGCACCAACGAAAACTTCAGGTTTGGATATATCAACACCACTGAAATTTTTCATACCATATTCACCGAGTTCTACTATGAAAGCTTCAAAAAGAAGGAACGCTGCAAGTGCGGCTGAACCGACTGCATATCCTTTTGTAAGAGCTTTTGTCGTATTTCCGACTGCATCGAGTCTATCGGTTTTTTTCCTGATTTCTTCGGGTTGTTGAGACATTTCAACTATTCCACCCGCATTATCAGTAATTGGTCCGAATGTATCCATAGCGAGTACGTAAGCCGCAGGTCCAAGCATACCCATTGTAGCGACTGCAGTCGAGAAAAATCCTGCGTTATCCAGTCCGCTCGACATTCCAAGCAAATATGAACTTATAATTGCCGCCGCAATCACGAGTGCCGGCATTGCAACGCATTCAAATCCAACTGCAACACCCTGTATGATGGTTGTTGCGGGACCTGTTTTACAAGCGTTTGCAATATCTTTAACGGGTTTATATTTATATTCTGTATAGTATTGTGTAATCCATAAAAATAAAACAGATGTTACAACTCCGATAATTCCACTTATGAAGAAGTGCCACCATGCATTTGGAGCTTTTGCAACAACATCACCTGTTCCGAATGTCCAGTATGCCGCAACACCAAAACCAATCATAGCCAGTACTGCGGTGATGTAATAACCTCTGTTCAGTGCATTCATCGGGTCCTTATCTTCTTTTGTTTTCACCGACATTATTCCTATGATGGAAGCAATAAGTCCGAATGCACGGGCAACCATCGGGAATAAAATAATTCCGAGTAAAACTTCGGGTTTCGTTCCGAATATACCCGGGTTGGAATTATATAATAGTGTTGCAAGAATCATTGCACCGATATTTTCGGCGGCAGTTGATTCAAAAAGGTCAGCACCACGACCGGCACAATCTCCTACGTTATCACCAACAAGGTCAGCTATCACAGCGGGATTTCTCGGGTCGTCTTCGGGAATTCCTGCTTCCACTTTTCCCACTAAGTCAGCACCAACGTCAGCGGCTTTGGTATAGATACCACCGCCAAGCTGTGCAAAAAGTGCCACGAAGCTTGCACCGAATCCGTAACCTGCAATGTAGAAAGGAATTTTTTCGGGCTCAAATCCGCCAACTGTTTTTGCAATCCAGAAAAGTCCTACAACTCCAAGAAGTGAAAGAGCAACTACGAATAAACCTGAAACTGCTCCGCCTCTGAGTGCGGTTTGAAGTGCACCGTTTAGCGATGTTCTGGCTTCCGATGCCGTGCGGATATTAGAGCGAATTGAAGTCCACATTCCGATATATCCTGAAGCTACCGAGCTTAATGCCCCGAAGAAAAATGAAATCGCCGCCCAGACTGCGATTTCGGGTTTTTGAACTATGTATAGCAAATAAACTAAGAACGCAAAGACAACAGCAAGAATAATAATCGTTCTGTTTTGTCTTTTTAAGAATGCTTCTGCACCTTCTTTAATTGCGTCAGATATTTCTCGCATTTTATCTGTACCCGTGTCGCGTTTCATCACGTTTTTTATGAGGAACACTGCGAACAGGAGTGCAAAAATACTGACTGAGAAGATTAGAGTTAGTTCCATAGATTTAAATTAATTTATAAAAAAATTCAATTTCGTTTTTTGTTTCACCGAACCTGCCCGAAGCAGGATAGAGTTACACAGAGTCGCGATCTTTATTTAAATCATCGAGCTTCCTAAGTTCTTCATCTCTTTTCAAAAACATCTTGTTAAACTTGTTCATCGTTACTTTGATGTCTTTGCATAAAAAAGTTAAAATACAATCTTTATAAATTGGAAACAGTTCATTAAAATGTCTCAATTCATCTTGCTTAAAATTCGAAAGTACAAAATCAATGTAGTCTTCCTTTTTTAATATATCTTTTCCTATGCCTATTCTCATTCTTGAAAAAGTCATAGTACTCAAATGGTAAATGATGCTCGAAACACCATTATGTCCGCCATCACTACCTTTTGTTCTAATGCGAATCATCCCGAGTGGAATCTGGAAATCATCGTGTACAACTAAAACTTTATTTAGAGGGATTTTATTACTGGTGAGAAAATCAAATACTGCCTCACCGCTATTATTCATAAAAGTTATTGGCTTCATAAGGTAATACTCAAAACCGTTATAATTACCCGAAGCCCCGTACCAATCGCCCTTTGCAGGTTTAAATTTAACTTTTAAGTAATCAGCAATATAATCTAAAATTAGAAAACCAATATTATGCCTTGTAAGTTCATATTTTTTACCGGGATTACCAAGACCTATTATTAGTTTCAAAGTATTTAATATTTATTTTCCTTGAACTCCTAAGAAATAAGAAAAATGAAATTATTTCTTTTCTTCTTCTTCTTTCTTACCCTTCGAAATCACTTCAGGTTCAGCGGGAGCTTCATCAGCTGCAGCAGCATCTTCCGGTTTTGCTTCTATTACTGGAGGTACAACCGAGACTATGGAAGCGTTTTCATCGTTCAATATTTCAATACCTTCAACTTTAATATCACTGACTTTTATGGAATCTCCGATGTTCAGGTTGGAGATGTCCACGTCTATATGCGGTGGTATATTTTGGGGCAGGCATTCTATTTCAAGTTTATGCAGGTTGTGCTGAACTATTCCACCTTCTTTAACACCTATTGCACTTCCTTTAAGTATTATGGATACTTCTATCGTAAGTTTTTCTCCTTCTTTAAGACCTAATAAATCGAAATGTATTATTCTGCCTGTGATAGGTTCGAACTGGGTATCTTTTAAAATGCAATTTAGTGGTTTTTTTTCTCCTTCAATATTGAGACTGACAATGTTGGATTCCGAAGTAAATACCAAAGGACGAAGTGCAAGTTCATTAACTTTTATAGAAATAGGTTCTTCTCCAAAGGAATAATATATTCCGGGTATAAATCCGGCTTTTCTCATTTGATTGGAAATCGACTTTTTAAAATCTGTTCTACGCTCTGCTTTCAAAATAATTTCTGCCATATTTGTAACTGTAAAATTTAACTAATATTAAAGATATTGATTTTATTGAAATTTATCAATTCTATTTTTTACCTAATTTAAAGATTTTTAATACGTAAGAATTAAGATTTTTTGCGTAACTGTAAAAAAATATTTTGTGTAATTGCTATTAAATTCTTGATATTTCAGATTTTATAGGACTGATAACTCCTTTCTCAGTTATCAAAGCAGTAACCAATTCGGCTGGGGTTATGTCAAATCCGAAATTTATAGCCGGACTTTTCACAGGTGTGAGTAATACTTTCGTTATTCCGAATTTTGATTTGCCGGTAATATATTTTACTTCATCTGGATTTCTTTCTTCTATCGGAATTTCTTTGAAACCGTTTTTAATGTTTTTATCTATCGAAGATGAGGGGAGAGCAACATAAAACGGAATGCTATTATCTTTTGCTGCGAGTGCGGTTTTGTATGTTCCGATTTTATTGCATACATCGCCGTTTAAAGTAGTTCTATCCGAACCAACAATAACCATATCCACCATTCTTTTTTGCATTACATATCCTCCTGCATTATCCGTGATAATTGTATGCGGAATTTTATTTTGCTGAAATTCCCACGCCGTTAAACTTGAGCCTTGATTTCTCGGTCTTGTTTCTTCTACGTAAACGTGAAGTTTTATTCCTTTTTTATGAGCGAGATAAATCGGTGCGGTCGCAGTGCCATAGTCTATACAGGCGAGCCATCCGGCATTGCAATGTGTAAGAATATTTACAGCTTTTCCTTTTTTTGCTTTACTAATTTTTTCGATTATCTTTACTCCAAACTCTCCGATTTTTTTACAGCGATTAATTTCTTCTATGGATAGGCAACTTGCAAAATTCAATGCCGATGAAATTTTTTCATCTATACTTTTTGATTTCAAAATTAAACCAAGTGAATTATTTATTGCATAAGAAATATTAATTGCTGTCGGTCTCGTATTAAGAATTTGCTTTGATTTATTTATTACATATTTATTTATCTGCTTTTCCGTTTTATATTTTTGTTTTGCTTCCAATGTCGCAAGATAAATTCCATATGCGGCGGCAACTCCTATCAATGGTGCACCACGGACAATCATATTCTTAATTGCTTTTATTACTTCGTTACTTGATTTAAGGGATACTATTTTGAAT
Organism: Ignavibacteria bacterium; assembly: GCA_041653855.1. Classification (GTDB taxonomy): domain Bacteria; phylum Bacteroidota; class Ignavibacteria; order Tepidaquicellales; family Tepidaquicellaceae; genus FEN-1279. Next base: position 4,484 of record JBAZEQ010000041.1, read on the forward strand.
TGATGCGGAAGTAAGGTCTGGTCGATTGCACGAATGATTTTTGGATTATTTTTATCAACCCATATCGTAATGTAATGTTTGTTATTTACCAGCATAAAAAAAAAGCTTTACTAAATTTAGAATTTAGTAAAGCTAATCATTTTTAATTAAAAAGTTTATTCACTTTCCTTTACAGGTTCAGTGCCGGGCTCAACTTTATATTTTTTATGTTTCTCTTCCCAGAATTTAAATTTCTGGAATAAGTCATCCGATACTGCATAAAGTGTCGGTGTAATAACTAAAGTTAAAAAAGTTGAAACAATAAGACCGAAAATAATTGCAACTCCCATCGGTCTCCAAAATGCTGTGTTCTCACCGCCTATTAACCA
>JBAZEQ010000041.1:4861-10777 GCA_041653855.1 Ignavibacteria bacterium
ATTAACCAGCTGAAAGTACGCCAATCAAAATCTATTCCTGATGCAAGTGGAGTAATACCAAGAATAGTCGCTGCGGCAGTAAGAAATATCGGGCGCATCCTGATTATTCCTGCCTGAACTAATGATTCATCTCTATCAAGACCTCTTTTTCTGAGTTCATATGCAAAATCAAGCATAACGATTGCATTCCTTACCACAATTCCTCCAAGTGCAATTACCCCGATTCCTGTCATAATAATTCCAAAAGGAGTACTCGTAAACATTAAACCCAATAAAACTCCTATAAGTGAAAGTAATATTGAAATCATAATCAATACAGGAACCCTTACGGAGTTAAATTCTATAACCATTAAAAAGAATATTAAAAGCAACGATATAATGAGAGCTTTAGCCAAAAAATCTCCCGATTCTTTTTGCATTTCCTGTTCACCGGTGTAATTAATATTATAACCTTCCGGTAGTTTGAAATTTTCAAGTTTTACCATAACGTCTTTTAAAACGTCGTTACCGAGTCTTCCTTCTGCATTTGCCGTTACAGTAACTACTCTTTTCATATCTTTTCTGTTAATAGCACCTACACTGCCGGAAAATTTAACCTGTGCTATAGAAGATAAAGGAATCTTTTTACCATCGCGGTTTGAAACGTACAAGTTTTCAAGTGTCTCAATTTCATTTCTTTGCTGTTTACCTAATCTTACTGTTACATCGTATTCATCCTCGCCGACTCTGTATTTACTCGCTTCTGTTCCGTTTATTGCTGTTCTTACCGTTGAACCAATCATTGCAGTACTTAAACCGTATAACGCTGCTTTTTCTCTGTCAACAATCACCTGTATTTCGGGCTTGGTTCTGTCAAAATTATCTTTTAAGTCCGTAAGACCGGGGATATTCTGAATTTCCCTTTTTAAGCTTTCCGATATTTCACCCAATTTTGAAAAATCATCTCCTGAAATTTCAATATTGATTGGTTTTCCAACCGGTGGACCATGTTCTTCTTTTTCAACTTCAATTGTTCCTCCAGGAATATTTGAAATTTCTTGCCTGATTTTTTCTAAAGTTTCAAATGAACTTGTATTTCTATCGAGTTTATCTATAAAATTAATTGTAATAACTCCTTTATTCGGAATTCCTTCACCACTGAAATCAAGTGGGTTATTAGATGAACCAATGTTCACAACAATATTTTCAATGTTATCATCTTTAGGAATATTTTTTTCGATTGTTTTGGAAATATTGTTTGTCTCTTCAATATTTGTTCCGATTGGAGTCGTAATATTTATGTTGACTGAATTTGGCTCTACATCCGGAAAAAACTCTACCCCGTTATTAAAGACTCCGTATAGCATAAACACAGCAATAAGAATTCCAAAAACCAATGCAATCGTTGTTTTTCTGTATTTTAAAGATTTCCTTACGGCTCTTTCATATAATTTAAGAGACGTTCCGAAAAACTTTTCATCGAAATGTTCGAGGAACTTTGCAATCGGTCTGAATTTCTTTTTCTGTGATTTTATTTTTTCCTTCTTATAATTAATAAAAACCGCAGCCTGTACGGGACTTATAATCATTGCAACGAATAACGAAGAGAATAAACATACAATGAGTGTTATCGGCATATATTTCATAAAACTACCTACAATTCCCGGGAAAAAGAGAATAGGGAAAAATGAAGCAACTATTGTTAGTGTTGCTATTGTAACCGGAAATACAACTTCTCTTGGGGCTTCTATGGATGCATCGTTAGGACTGTAATTTTCTTTTTCCTGTAACCGATAAATATTTTCAATAACCACGATGGCATCATCGACAATTATTCCTAATACAAGAATCAGTGTAAATAATACAATCATATTTAAAGTAATACCCATCATATTTAATACGATAAAGGAAATCAAAAAAGATAATGGAATACTTGTTGCTACCAAAATTGCATTTTTTAAACCCATAAAGAAAAACAGTATCAAACATACTAAAATAACACCCGTAACAACTCCATTTTCAAGTTCGTGCAGTGTATTATTTATAGATTTTGAATGGTCCCCTGTCATAGTATAACTTACTCCGGGAGGAATTAAAGATTTATCTTTTTCCAGTATTTCTTTAGCTTTTTCGATTATATCAATAATATTTGAACCAACTCGTTTTTTAAGGACGAGAGTAACGCTTTCCTGTCCGCCGGTTCTTGCATAGGTTTGTCTGTCCTTATATCCATAAGTAACCTCGGCAACATCCCTGATATATACCGGTTTATCATTGTTGGATTTTATGACAAGGTCTCTTATCTTTTCAGGGTCTTTATATTCACCCGGTGTTCTGACGAGAAAGCTTGTTTTCCCTACATCAACATTACCACCCGGGATATTTATGTTTTCTGCTGACACAGTATTTGTTATGTCGTTAAAACTTAAATTGTAATATTTTAACCTGTCTACATTTACGTCGATTTTTACTTCCCTTTCAATTCCTCCTACTACATCAGATGATAGTACTCCGGGAATTTGTTCGAACTTATCTTTTATCCTGTCTCCTACAAGCTTCAACTCTGCCGCACCTATGTTACCGGTAAGGTTCACGTATAAAATCGGTAGCTCGGAAAAATTAATTTCTGTTATTACAGGTTCTTTAATATCCTGCGGCATATTCGTTTTTGCAGTTGATACTTTATCCCTGACCTTTTGCAAGGCATCGTCTATTTTTACATCAGTTGTAAATTCAACCGATATGGATGATAAACTTTCTCTCGATACCGATGTAACTTCTTTTACTCCGCTGATTCCCTTTACTTCCTTTTCAATTTCCTGCGTTACAAGATTCTCGATATCCTGCGGGGAAACGCCCGGATATACCGTTGCAATAAATATATAAGGAATCTTAACGTCAGGGCTGGATTCTCTCGGGAGCGATATATATGAGTATGAACCAACTATTACAATGATTAATACAAGTATATATACTGTTACTTTATTATTAACTAATAATTTGAAAAATTTCATAATCTTTTAGGTTATTTCATTATTAAATAATTATTCACTTACTACTTTTACTTTGTCACCATCAACCAATGCTCTGAACCCATAGTAAATAAGCTTATCGCCAATATTCAAACCTTCAGAAATCAAAACCTTATTATCCGAGGTTCCGCCAATTTTAACTATTTTTTTCTTTGCAACATCATTTTCAAGGACAAATACAAATTGCTCATCTCCGTTATCCACAAATGAATCTCTTTCCACAACAACCGCATCATCGAGGTTCATATTAGTGAAAAAAACATTTGCTGACATTTCAGGTTTTAATTTTCTTCCCCTGTTATCCAGAATAATCTCAATATCGAATGTTCTGCTTTGAGCATTTAAAGTCGGGGATATATATGATATTTTTCCGCTGAAGCTTTCATCCGGTAATACATCAAAAGTGATTTCAACCGCTCTGCCTTTGGATAATCGAGTAACATATTTTTCTGGAATTCCTGCTTCAATTTTGACTCTCGAAATATCAACAATGTTTAATATCGGGCTTCCCGGGTTTGTCATTTCACCGAGATTCATATATTTGGCATCTACTACTCCGCTGATTGGTGATTTTATATATCCTTTTTCGAGTCGTGTTCTATACATCTCTACAGTTTTTTCAGCAATATTAAATTGCAATTTGGCGTTCATATATACCTGTTCAGTTGTTGCATTTTCAAGAAATAGCTTCTCTGCTCTTTCGTAATTATCTTTTGAAAGTTCATATTGGGAATATGCCTGGTCGTATGATGCTTTATCAAAATCCTTTTTTAAAACGACAACGGTTTCTCCTCTACTGACACTACTTCCCTTATCTTTTGAAAGATAAGTAATTATTCCCCCTTCTTCGGATGAAAGTTTAGCACTTGTATTTGGTTTTACTATACCTACTATTTTATATCTCTCCGTGAAATTTTCACCTTTTATATCTCTGATTTTTACGAGCGAAAGCTTTTTTTCTGTTTCTTTCTTTTCCTGCTTTTTACCGCATGCTGAAATTGTTACAGAAAATGCAATAACCAGCATTAAATATATAAATCTTTTCATTTTTATGTTTTTATTCATTTTTATACTTATATAATTTTCTTAATATTTTTTATTTTTCAAGTAATTCTTCTAATTCTGCTTTTGCAGTAAGGTAATCATATATTGCTTGAAGATAAGCAAGCCTGCTTTGATTTACCATAAGTTCGGCATCCAATACATCTATTTGATTTATTACACCGTTTTTAAAACTGATATTAGCAAGTTCAAGACCTCTTTCGGCAAGTTTTACAGTCTCTAAATTTGCAGTAATTCTTTTTTTCGCATCTTCCATTTTAGAAATTATATTCTGACCGGAAATTTTTAATTTTTGCTTAACATCTATTATTGTTTCCCCGGTTTTCTTTACTTCGAGTTCCGATTGTTTCTTCTTGTATGTATTTCTGAAAAAATTCAAATCCCATTTCAAACCAATACCCGCATAGAAAATATTGTAATATCTCCAATCGAGAAAAGGTTTGGTGTTATCTTCATTTGCCGAAAACTGGTATTGTGCGAATAGAAAAAGCTTCGGTAAGTATGCCGCATTGTCTATTGTAACAAGTTCTTTGTTAATCAATTGACTTATATTTAACTGGCGTACAGATACATTATTCTCTGCAATTTTTTTCAGAATATCATCGGTTGAACCAAATACTTCGGCACTATCATAAGTTAAGACACCTTTAACATCTACATCCTCATTTCCTTTCAGTCCCAATGCATTTTTGAAGAGCTTTTTGCTGATAGTTAAATTACTTTCCGATTGTGATACATTGGGTTTTGTGGATTCAACTTTTACCTTTGCTCTTAAGTAATCAAATTCTGTGTTTACTCCATTCCTGTATCTTGTTTCCACAACCGTCAGGTTATCCATTGAATTCTGGAGACTTTTATTGTTGACCTCCAAGACTTCTTTTAGAAATAATACATTGTAATAGGTTTTCTTAACTTCCGTCTTTATTTTACTTTCTACCGATGCTACATTTTCCTTCTGAAGATTTGCGTAATACTCTGCAATCCTTATTCCGGAAAAAACGGGTGTTCCCAGAAACGGAAGGGGTTCGGATGCCTCAAAAGTGTGAGTCATGGTATTATCGGTTCCCATTTCATAATTTTGCCCGAAAATGTTAATAATCTGTTTTTTGTAAGTATGATAATACTGTGAACTAAGCGTAAGAGTTGGAATAAGATTCTCGTTATATGTCTGGGCAACTTTTTCTGTAGCTTTCATATTATCAAAGCGTGCGTTTATTAATGTAGTATTATTTTTCATAGCTTCTGATAACGCTTCACCAAGTGTGTAGGTCTTTTTGTACTGTGCATATGAAAAATTTAAACCCAATAAAAATAAATAGCTTAATATTATAATCTTTTTTAACATTTTTTTATGTTTTCAAGTTTAAAATTTATATAATTTTAATAGTTTTTTTTCTTTATTGTAAATCTTTAATCCTTTAGTTGTTAATATTCCACTAAGTAATATATCGATTGAGTAGTCCAATGCTTGCTTAAAAGATAATTTACTGTTAAGCAGGAAATCCGTTTGCAAAGCACCTTTTACAATAGTCTCAATTCCGTTTAATATTAAATCTAAAGGCATATCTTTTATAAATTTCTCTTTTTTTCCCTGTATAAAAATCTTTTTGAAATGAATATGATATTTATCGCTTTTAAAACGCGTATGTTTATTCCAGAGTTCAGGTTTGTGAATTTGTAAATCACTAAACCACTTATCTCCGAATTTCGAAAAATCATTCAAATGAAACTGAATCATCTGTACGATTTTTTTTATTACATTTGTTTTCTGGCTTGAGATTTTCATTTCTATTTCAAGATGATGCTCGTAATTTTTATCGAGTAGAGCTTCAATCAACTTATC
>JBAZEQ010000041.1:10787-13035 GCA_041653855.1 Ignavibacteria bacterium
CTTTCGATGAAAAGTGTTTGTACATTGTCTTTTTACTTACGTGCAATTGAGATGCAATTTCGTCCATCGAGATTTTGTTGAATCCTTCTTTGTAGAATTTTTCACCCGCATATCTTAAAATTATATCTTTTTCGCTCATTTTATTAACTTAAAGGAAACTAATATCGTTTATATAGTTTCCAAAATAGTGAAATTGTTTTTTAGTGTCAATAGAAAAAACATTTTTATGTGTTGTGAAATTGATAATTTTGTCTACGGAAATTAGTGTAATTAAGTTTCAAATAAAAACGGGAGTATCTTTAATACTCCCGTTAATAACAGGAAAATCCATTGAAATTACGTTATTTCAACAATATCATATATCTTGTCGATATTAAGTTATCGTTTACGGTTAACCTGTAAAAGTATATTCCACTCGACATTAAGTTATTGGTTGTCGGACTATTTGGAAATTGAGCCTCGTAAGTTCCTGCATTTAATTTACTGTTAACCAAAGTCGATATTTCTTTTCCAAGAATATTATATACCTTCAATGTTGTAAATCCCGATTCTTTTATATTGAATTTTATTGTTGTTTTCGGATTAAACGGATTTGGATAATTCTGCATTAACTCGAATTTCTCGGGCACAGTTTGTTATATTTGGCTTACACTGATTGATAAATCTATATTAGCTGTATAAATTTCCTGGTTATAAGCACCTGACCTCATATTTTCCAGTGCATTTATACTGAGCAGGGTAAATAAAATCGTGAAAATTAAAAAGAAAATAATTGAAGATTTTTTCATATAATTACAATTTTATTTAAAGAAAATCGCTTTACTTCTATTATACTTATATGTCTTTTTTCTTAATTTGTTGGATAATATTTTTAATTAAAAACATTGAAATCATAATGAAAACAGGATTATGGGACATAAAATTGGGGTATTCCTTTATTCCTTATTATTTTTTTTAAATTTTATGTATTTTTGTATATTATAGCAATCTCATAGTATGAGAATATTTATTAAACTAAAACAATAATTAAATGAAAACATTTTTTAAATTTAAAATTCGAAATAGTATTTTTATATTCTTAACTATTTTGCTGAGTTTCCCTTTCCTAAGTTTCAGGGATAGTGGAGAATATAAAATTATAAACGGAAAGGTTATATGTAGAGGTCCGGGAAAATATTATCAAGTTGGTGTGATTAATATAAAATTTAAGAATGAAGTTGTGAATACAAACTATGACAAATTTGGAATACAGTCTATGGATAATTATTTGTCGGATTATTCCATTAAGCAAATTGTCCAAAATCATCCTTTGAATAAAATCGTTTCAAAAAGAAAAATTGGAGATGAAGAGCTTGCAAAAATATTTTCCGTAAAATACGATAAATCTGTTGATCCATTCGATTTTTCCGCTTTATTAAAAAATAATTTTAGTGATTTAATAGAATGGGTTGAACCGAGTTTTGTATATGAATCTGATTTTACACCAAATGATCCGATGATAATTAGTCAATGGCATATCAGTAAAATTAATTCTTTTCAGGCATGGGATTTAAACTCAGGTGATACAAGTATAATAATTGGAATAGTAGATTCAGGAACAGATTTTGATCATCCTGATCTTCAGGCAAATATTAAAACAAGATGGAGTGAGAATCCGACAAATGGTGTCGATGACGATGCTAATGGATATATTGATGATTGGAGAGGCTGGGATTTTTGGGGAAATGATAATGACCCGAGCATTATGCCGGGCGGTAATACGCATGGTTCTCATGTAAGTGGTTGTGCTTCACAGGTTACTAATAACGGAATTCACGGAGCAGGAATCGGATATAAAGTGAAATTATTAATTAGTAAGCATACAGACGATACTAATCCTGAATCTTCTTTATATAATACTGATAATGGAATAACTTATTGCTATCAAAACGGTGCAAAAGTTATAAATTGTAGTTTCGGAAGTTCTTATTACAGTGCATATTCACAAACAGTTATAAATAATGCTTGGGCAAATGGTACCATAGTTTGTGCTTCTGCAGGAAACGGCGATGCTAACGGAGTTGGACAAAACTGGGCAAGGTATCCGGCATCTTATGATAATGTCGTGTCAGTTGCAGCTACGAATTCGAGTGATATAAAAACTACATTCTCGAATTACCATTCTTCGGTAGATTTATCTGCACCGGGTCAGTCTATTCTTAGTACTGTTTATAATAATACTTATGATTCATGGGATGGTACTTCGATG
>JBAZEQ010000042.1:0-12998 GCA_041653855.1 Ignavibacteria bacterium
CGAATACTTGATTCTTCACGGTAAGTAAAAAAAGACCCCCTAATAGGGGGTCTTTATTATCTTGTTGTATCTTGAGATATTCTATGATTTATCTCAATTGTCTGAGTTACTATCTCTCGTATTTCGGCTTGTTTATTTATTTTGTCATTGTGTATAGTGACCCAAGTAACTGCGGCGGTTAATATCACAGTACCAAGGAAACCAATTAACCACATTCTAAATTCTTTCCTAAATGAATTCTTTTCTGCTTTGCGTTCATCTTCAATCTTCATTAAGGCTTTAACAATGGGGGTTAATTCGTATACTTCGTTAATTGTTTTTTCTAGCAGAGTTTCAATTCTTTCTATTCTCTCGTACACTTCAGTAATATTTTCTTCAAATTTCGTGAGCAATCCTTTAATTTCGGAAATCTCATCTTTAAGGCCCTTTCGACCGTTACCCTCTATTCTACTGAATAGTTTCTCAATATTTTCCTTAATTTCCTTGAATCTATCTTCTGAATTAGACTTAAATTCCTTCAAGGTTGCTAGTTCTTGTTTGCATTGTCTAATGTCAGATATTTCTGTATAGAGTCGGTCGAAATCTGCTTGATTTAATTGGCCTTCACTCATGTGAATATTTAGAAAATTATGTTATTTTAAGGAAAAGGTTGACAGAGGTTCTTAGGTAAATTATAGTATTAGGAGGAGGATTTCATGACACGCGAAGAAGAGATAGTAGCCAAGCTGAAAGAATGGTCATATAACTATTACGAGACAGGCGAAGTCAGTGTAGACGACGAAACCTTTAACTCGTATGAAGACGAGCTTCGACTATTAAACCCTAATCATCCTATTCTGACATCTCCCGGATACGGATATGAATTTAGCGGAATAGAAGAAAAGGATAAATTCGAACATCCTATTCAGGTAGGCTCTATTACAAAGGTTAAAAATATTGATGACGTTATTGCATGGACAGGCAATGATCCGAATGCAAGCGTTTCCACAAAGATTGATGGAAATTCAATTGTACTATATTACAAAAACGGAAAATTCTGGAAAGCTGTAACTCGCGGGCGACTAAACATCGGAATAGACAGGACTGCTAAGTTTATAGGAGTTGTTCCTAATGAACTACCTGTGTTTCTAAACGGAAAAGTGCCAGATTATGTTGCAGTTCGAGGCGAAGCTGCAATTAGGAAGGATGAATATACTACTCTAAATGGATTTGACATAGAGAAGTCAAGTCGAAATGCTGTTGCTGGTGCAATTTCCCGTCAAGACGATTGGGAAAAGGTAATGAAGTTTGTTGATTTCATTGCATATACCTACAGGGATGTAGAAACTGGTCGAGATCTATATGACGATGCTGATTGGGCTTCATTGTTTACGGTGGAAACTCAAAAATCTTTCACATATCCACAGATAAAAGATTTATCTGGATTTAAGTATGCGATTAAGGATTCTTATCCATATGAATCAGATGGTGCAGTATTTAAGAAGTCTAATGGATCGCTTATTGCGTTCAAATTTGAAGATGAAAAGAGATTGACTAAAGCAATTGGATACGATATTACTGTTGGAATCGATCAGCGGTTGACTCCTGTGCTATTGTTGGAACCTGTAAATCTAAATGGCGCGATGATCAAGCGAGCATCACTAGGTAGTTTCGGAATTGCAATTAAAGATGGCTTCTGGCCTTTGTATGAAGACCATATTGTCGAAATTATCAGAAGCAATGAGATAATGCCACATGCTAATCGAGTTGTTTCTAGAGGTAATCGTCTAATCGATGACAATAAGCTGGTTCCTCGGTGTCCAGTATGTGGATGTGAAGGTGAAGCTGACGGTGAACATTACTTCTGCGTAAATCCTGATTGCCCAAACATTGAATCTTCTAAATTGTTGAGGTTTTCGAAGTTTTTCTATCCTGAAGGATTATCTAGCGGAATAATGGGTAAAGTATTCAGGCATTTTAAGGTTCAAGAAGTTTTGGATCTTTACGAACTTGATATTGACGAAATCGAATATGCCAATATACCCGGAGTTGGATCATCTCATAAAGAGAAGATTCTAAACTTTTTCACAAATATTCATGGATCTGTAGACGCAAAGGTAATATATCAGACATATTTGAGATCGTGTGGAAAAACATTCTCAAGAGTTATCGCAGAAAGTGGATTTGTATGGGGTGATCTAGTATCTGCAGACATGGAAAAGATCGAAAAACTAAAAGATATTCGAGGTTTCCATCGTCATATTGTAGAGCAAATGAAGAGAAGTCTTGATTTGTTCAAGAAGCTCGATAGCAAGATTAAAATTGTTGACGAAAAGATTACTGCGACAGTAGGTAGCTACTGTATAACGGGTACTCGATTCTCAGATGCACAAGTCAAGCGTCTTGCTGATATGGGATGGAAGGAAGATTCGAGTGTTAAAAAGACTACTACTGTTTTGATTGTGGTTGATTTGGATCAGCAATCCAATAAAACTAAGAAAGCACAACAGTACGGAATTGACGTAGCCACAATTGAAGATTTTATCGATCAGTATCTATCATGAGCCTAAATATTTCAACTATGGATCTCAGAGATTATGCCGAAGCGCAATGCAAAGAAATGCAGAAGCATAGGTGGATCGAGTCTGAAAAGGCTGGTAGAGACTTAGGTGAATCTGCATATTTGGATTGGGTTCGTAAATATGCTAAGAATTTTAGGGCTTGGTGGAATTCACTGAACCAGTAATAAGAAGGCCAGCATTTGCTGGCCTTTTCTTATAGTAGTCTAGGTTTTACCCTATCTACCATCTCTTCTTCTGATTCTTTGATTGGCTTTTCTTTTGGCACAATCGTCTCAAGAATAACTTTCTTATCCTTCGGCTTTTCCACTGACATGATTAGGCTCCCTTGTATTGTTTTGCTGCTTCGAGTAAATCGTATAATGCTTTTCTGGCGGCTTCGTAAATCTTAGCTCTAGGATCTCCGAATCCAAACCCTGAAATATTATCTCCTGCCGATTGAATTAGCTCTATCGCATTTTCTATTTGCTTAATAGCTTCGTTATGGTTTCCTGTAGAGTCATCAATCGATTCAAGAACAATATTGGTTCCCCTAAGTCTAATTTTCTTAGGAGCCTTTCCAGAAGCGGATTCCATCATTGCTTTCTTATTGTAATCATCTAGACGCATACCTCTCTTGAAAGCAACTCCTTCAAACATGACATATTCTGCAGGTAATTCCTCTTTTACATAAGTCTGATCTTGAAATTTCACCCTCTCACCCTTCATATTTGGGGAGATAGACTCTAGAATGTATGTACTTTCTGATCCCTTTGGTCTAATTCTCTTTGGTACTGACATCTTAAATGCTCCTTATAAGCTATTTATTGGTTATTAATTGGATAAATAAAAATATGGAAGACTGGCTAGGCTCTGACGAATTAGAAATTGGCGATGTAAAAGCAGATAGAATGGCAAATGTCAAAACTGCATTTAGTGGATTAGAGGATGTTATGAATTTACCATCTGGCTCCACTCCAATTCCTAAAGGATTGGCCAAAACCGTCAAAAAGGCAACTGATGTTGCAGTACAGACTGCAAAAGAAGTACTAGCAGATCCAGAAGAGTCATTTGAAGATAAAGAATTTATAAGAGAGACAATTAAGGTTCAAATAATAAAGATGCAATCTACTTTGGATATTATGGAAGGTTCAATTATGGTTGGAGCCGAACCTAGGTTATTTGAAGTTTACTCTGATTTGAATAAAAGCGTATTAGATGCCTGTGCCAAACTAATGCAATTGCAGAGACAATCTGAAAATGCAAAAGTTATGAAGGCTCCAACAACACCTGAAGTTACAGTGACTGAAACAAAGTCAATTAGGGCCACTGGAGGTGATATGGCTTCGATGCTTGAGAGTCTTAGACAGAGGGTTTCCGATCAGTCGAATACCAACGTGCAGTAGCTTTAGTCATTAGTATTAGGTCTTCGGTGACCTCTTTAGGATCATGTCTATTCCAAGTATATTTACAGCCTACATATACACCTGCATAAATTAAATTAACTCTCCACTTAGGGCATCCTGAATCTAACATTGCCTGTTTCAATACGCGATTAGCTCTTAAAACTCTCCTATTAACAGATTCTCCGGGTAGACCCCATTCTGTAGAGCATAATACATCATGAATAATAGCCCCATGTATTCCCGGTCCAATTGGAGATAGAATAGGCCATAATATTTTTGGAATTGAAAAGAAATCTGTTTGATAACTAGCAGGCGCAACGAAATTTTGTGCAGAGAAATCATTATCTCCGGGAAAACAATAAACGAAATCCTTTTTTAACATAAAAGGATATTTTTGTTTTCCGGGTAAAACTTCTACATCTGGGTTGCCTAGGGGAAATCGTTCCAGTTTCATAATCATATTTAGTTTAGAGGTTGACTTTGGGGGTCCTTTCTAGTATCTTAGTACTCGGAGGACCTTTGATGCCTTTTACCTACCAAGAACGAGAATATCAAACTCGAATGGTTGATACTGCAGTAAAGCATTTTACTGAAATAGATCCTTATGTCAAGAGAGAGTGTCATAGTGTAATGCTACTATCTCCATGCGGTTCTGGAAAAACAGTAACTGCGATGCGTATTATTGAAAAACTATATGAACAAGATTACCGTAAGGTTGTATTTATTGCACATAGACATAGACTTCTGAATCAAGCAAATAACTATTTCAGATGGATGGAATTACAAGATAAATGCAAGAATCTAGAATTCTACACTTCATCAATTTATGAAAAAGACATAGGGTTGATGAGAAATGCAGATTTAGTTATTTTCGATGAAGCGCACCATAGTGCATGCGATTCAGGTGTTCGATTGATGGGAAGTATTAACCCAAAGAAGACTCTTGGATTGACCGCCACTAATTGGCGAAGTGACCGAATTAAACTAGTCTTTGAAAAACTGGTTGAGGATTATGGTATCAACTCATTGATTGAACTTGGATATTTGTCTAAGTACGATCATTATTTGATTGATAAATGGGGACCTGAAGAAGTAACCTCCGTCTATTTGAAGAACATTGATTTATTTGGAAAATCAATTATGTTCTTTCACACACATGAAGAATCAGAATATGCGGTAGAATTATTAAAGTCTGCAGGTATTCGAGCTTCTTCTGTATATGGATCAATGAATGATAGTGCAAGAGAAATCATATATTCTCAGTTCGAAAATGGAGAAATTCAGGTACTATGTAATTTGATGTTGTTGACTGAAGGGGTTGATTTCCCTGATCTACAAACGGTATTTGTTAAGCCTTCTATTAAGGGACTAACGACTCAGATGGGCGGTCGTGCTCTACGCATTACTGAGGGAAAGAATATAGCTAACATTGTACAAGTATCAGGTGACGGATATTCTTTTGCGAGAATTGCAAAAGCTAGAGATTCATATGTAATGAATGGAGGTAAATGGTCAAGAACTACATATTCAAAAGAATTTATTGCAAGAATTACTGGTGAAATTTTCAAATACAAAATTGCATTGGCTAAAGACTCACTTGCAATGGAAAGTTTACAATTCACGGACAATAGGGAAACGCAAGAACAACTGGCGTTTCTGGATGAGCATCGAAGAGCACTGAATAAGATTCCTGACTTGGAAGAATTGGCCGCAATCACAGAAGGAGTAGAATAATGCAAGAACGTAAAGTCTCATTTTTTGGCGAGAAGGTAGATGGAATGGTAAAAAATGCGCAGGAGGTTGCCGCCAATTTGGAATTTAGTAATAAGGTGGAAGACACTATTAATGAACTTTGGGGAGTTATTTCACTTTCGATTAATTCAGTAGTTACTGCATGTGATAAAGAATTGGGCAAAGATATTGACAAGGATGAAGACGACATTGACTCATTTTCTCCATATTCTCCAGAATATAGTTATGAAGATATTCCCGAAGAACCAGAAGAAATTTCAATCGATCAGCTTATTGCTCAGTCGAATACATATGGAAAGCCTGCCGAACAGGTTGCTAATGAATTTAGAGACGATCTCAAAGATACTATTAGGCATTACGCATGGCTTCTGGTTGCATTAGGAATCGCACTTGATCACGAAGAGAAGAGAGAGATTATTGCGATTCTGAAGGGAAAGTCAAAAGAACTTGCTATACAAGCAAAAGAGTTGAAGATCAGGGAAGAAGTTGTTGCTAACATGGAGAAGAAGATATGAGAGAAACAACACTAGAAAGATGCAAGAAGGCACTTCCTACCATCAAATACGGTACAATTGATTTGACGAAATGTGAAGTCAATATTAGTTATCATCGAGACTCTAAGTATGGTCGTTCTAAGAAAGTCAAAACAATCGTTGACCATAAGAACGGGATTACCATTAAACCTAGTTCTCGATTTTGGAAGTCTTTATTTCTTGAATATGAACTAGGAACTCCTTCAGAGAAGTTTTTCACTTATTTTCCATATGAAGAAGTATTTGATCGAATTAAACAGAAGACTGATTCCCCTCTTGCGGCAATTTGCCTTGAATATGTTCCTGAAAGCGGAAATCAATTTATTGGATACGGCATTTCTAGGAAAAATACTCAAACTAGATTTGATGACGTTATTGCAATACTTGAGAGAAAACAAGATGACCTCAAGAGCTATAAGTTCACAAATGGAGTAATTGAGGCAAATTATAGAGCCAAAGACCCTATCTCAAATTTTGAGATTGCTGGAGACGCCTACAATGGATTTGTGCAGATTCATGCACCTATTGATGGACTAGCAAATCCTTGCACTTATCTCGGTGCTGAGAGATTGATATGTACAAACGGAGCAATCGCACTAAGTCCAGTGTTCAGGTCGCAGTTTAAGGTTGCAGAAAACGGGCTGAAGACTCTCGAAACAATCATCGATAGTTATCGAAACGAAAACGGATTCATTCAGCTTCGTAATCGATTTGCAAATGCAGATCTTTCATATCTTTCGATGAGAGAGGCATTTAAGATCAGCAAATTGTTTTCGACTATCATGAAAGATATGCCTGATAATTCTAAAATGCATACTGCTGTATGGAAATTCAGTGACATGCTCGGAGAATTTGCAGAGGAATTGGGTATTTCTAGCCTTAATCAGGTATCTGACAAGGTTGCTAGTGGAATTCCGATGAGGCCAACTGTACTCTCGATGATTCAACTATTGACTGAATGTTCAACCCATTATCTTGAAGGTTCCGATAGTGTTAGAGTTAATACCTTTGTGGGAGGATTAATTTCTAATAACTATGACCTAGAACTGAGTAAGAGTCAGATGGGTGAATACGACGCATTCCTAGCAAGAAAATAACAGCTAAAATAAAATAGACATCTAGAATAAACTAAGTGTCAATCAAAGGTGAAATCTCGAAAATGTCTCAGAGTTGGAAGACTGATCTGCTCGCTGAAATTAATGAATACTTCAGAACGTATGAAGCTAACAGTGCAAAAAATGCATTGAAGCGAGGATATTTAGCTCCAGATGGTGGGGGAAAATATAAACTCACCTCTTCAGGAGAAAAGTTTATTAATGATGTTAGGTCATATCTGAGAAGACAGAAAAATAGAGTTTAATCTTCCTCAGGCAACATCTTAATTTCGGCATTTTTTGACAATTTGCTGGAATAGTCTTCTAGAATAGCACCTAGAAATTGATTTAGAGTCTCTTCATGGAGACTCTTTTTCTTTTTTCCTCTAAAATTGATAGTTCCACCCCTATATGAAAATCCAAGATACTTTGGATACATCGCAACGTCTGCAGTGGAAGTAATCCCCGGCACAGCGTCACCTGAAGGGCCTACAGCACCTGCGGCAGTTGCATCACCCAATGCACCTGCACTCATGCCTTCGCCGTCTTCTAGGATGCTCCTAGGAGCATCAAGCCCTTCACACAGGATGGAAAGTCTCATTATGCTAGAAATTCCTTAGCAGCTAAAGCGGCTTCAGATAGAGCCATCTTCAATGACTCGATCTTTTCGCTTGATTCTGGATTCAATACCTTAGCTTGATCCAATACTCCTTCCAAAACCAAATTGGAATATAGGTCGCTGATATTTTCTGCAGCTTCGGTCATTTTCTTCTTGGATTCGCCAACTGCCTTCTTTTTAGCGGCTGACTTTTCATCAATCTGCTTACGAGCTTCGCTAAGAGGTGGCTGTTTGATCTGAGTCTGTCGGCATTCCATAATTGCCGAAGGAGCATAAACTGCCTCAGAAGGGACATTATTCATGATTTCTTCAAATTTTTCAGTAGTACTCTGGGTGACACTCATTTTTTATACCTCTCAGTTATTTAGATGTTTTTATTAGAAAACAGGTTGACGGCTACTATTGATTAAAGTATCTTATTAATTGCAATATATTCATAAGGGAATGAAATGCAAAACAGAGTATTGTTCAAGTCAATCTACGGTTCCCATTTATATGGGACAAACACACCATCTTCTGATATGGATCTTAAGCAAATCCATATGAATCCAACTGATGTACTATTAACTGGAAAGTATTCGGGATGCTTTAATCAAAATACTAATTCTAAGGGTAAGAATACATCTGAAGATGTGGATTTCGAATCCAAGGAATTGAGACATTTCATTAAGGAAGCATTATCGGGTCAAACGTATGCAATTGATCTCCTATTTACTCCAGATAATCTAATTTTGGAGAGATCTCCTGAGTGGGATGACATTATTGTCAATCGAGATAGGCTTGTTAGTAATAATATCAAGCCTTTCATTGGCTATGTACAATCACAGGCTGCTAAGTATTCAGCTAAGGGAGAAAAAATCAAGGAACTTAATGCTTTTCTTGAGGCAGTTGAAGTTCTAGCAACAAAATCTTCTACAACTCTTGGGGAAATTGTACAACAAATCGACATTTCGCAGTTCAAGTATTTTGAAGTGAAAGTCAAAATGCACGACACTGCACCATATGAAGGTGATCTGGGTACCAGAGGTAAATGCAACACCATTCCTGCAAGTGAAATTACAGGGGATAGGGTGGAGACATATCTATTTGGACCTAATTGCGAGTTTCCTATGACTCGCCGCTTTGCTGAAGTATATCCAGTTCTTTTGGAGAAGCGTAAGGCATACGGTAAACGTGCAGAAGAAGCCGCTCTGAATAATGGTTTGGATTTGAAGGCATATTATCACGCACTTCGAATTATCTGGCAGTTGGAAGACTATATGACCACTGGGAGACTCGAATTCCCATCCCCGAGAGTTCAACATTTGAAGGATATTAGGGCAGGTAAGTACAATAAAGGGGAGATCGAGGATTGGATTTCTACCGAAATCGAGAGGGTTACTGCCCTTCCAAACAATCTTCCTCCTCCGAATTACGAATTCTGGAATGATTGGTTGCTAATCCAGTACATGAAGCAGGCTCATAGGGAGAGTCGGAAGTTTCTCCGCATGAAGGGGTTGATGAAATGAAAATGCAGTCTTCAGCTTCCTAAGTAAGTAACTTTTCGCTACAATATTGACATGGAAAAGAAACTAATTCGCGTCCAATACAATGAAAAGCGGCTTCAATTTCTGGATGCCGCATTACCTTATCTAGTACTCAAGAGTGGAGAGGTTTTATACAACTTCGACTACTATGTTTTGAGAAATGCTACATTCATTCGAGAATTGAACGAATTTAATGCACCTGTAATTCCATTTAAGCTATGGAACTTCGCTGGAGAAGATCTTCACACATATCACGATCATATTGAATTTCTAGAATTTGATCAGAATATTGTATATGAAGCTGCTAAGGAAGTCTATCCTGAAGAATCTGAAGAGTTTTGGCTTGGTGAAGTAGATAAGCACTACGCCGCATTGCTCGAAATGACTGATGGTATTTGCGAAGCTCGGAGTGACATTGAATCAACTAAGGATGCAGAACGTAAAGAGCATGAACGTAGGCAGAATCTATTGCAAGAGATTGCAGATAGAACGGCACATGATGAAGATGCACTTCCAACGCCTGAAGTCATGCAGTTAAGGCAGGATGCCGCAAACAAGATGCTCGCAGAAACATTTTCTCCTGAACCTAGTTCAGAAATCATCACAGAACAGCCGAAAATAATAACTTCGGCATTTGAAAACACCCCAACAAAGCTGGTACTTTAATGTCTGGAATGTGGAATCCTGCTGGTCGCTCTCGCAAGGTTAAGCAACCAAAGATAATGGGTAATACCATTGAAATCCGTAAAGGTGGAGTGTATCTAGTACCTAAGAATCGTAAGGGCAAGTCAATATGGGATATGGCAAAATACATTGGACCTGCTCCTGAAGTACCTCTGGATGCAGATCAGTTACCCGTAATGAGCGATGCTGAGCCTGAATATGCAGAAGCCGAAGAGGTTCCTGTCGAGGAGTAACATGAATTTAGGGAAATACTATTCTGCGGAATATCTGAAAAGATTAGAAACTACCGCAAAATACCCTAATAGGCTAAAAGACAGAAAAAAGATCGAAACTCTCTACTGCCTTGATGAATTCGGGGATAAAAGTAGAGAGTTTTTTTCTTTGGCTGGAACATTAATCGCAGTAGGGTATGATCGAATAGTGTACGGGGATCACGGACCATACGTTGAATTCGAATTATCTAATTTGATGGCTAATTTAATACCTAAATTTAATAACAAATGTCCAGTTGATGCATATTATGAATGGATGACAATAAATGATGGTTCTGATATTAAAATATACAGACAATTACGAGACGTGAAAAATTTACCAAATCCACCTTCTCCCGGATTTAAGGGAAATCGAACAGAAGGATATGCCGACTATCTTCCGGGAAAATATTACATATCTCCGTATGAGTTTAAGGTAAATAGTTGACGGAACGACATTTGCGTCGTATCTTACAGTAACGGAGGTATATTTTGAAAGTTCTATACAAAAATGCGACATATGAGGCCATAGAAGCGCCTGCAACGGAAGCAAAGATCCTTCGAGCAGTCAAGAATGCTCGGAAATATGATCCGAGTGCAGAAAATAAGCTCTATCGGGTTGGAGGTGTTGTTCGAGATGAGATTTTTGGGGCAAGGTCCAAAGATATTGATTATCTCGTAACAAATGTAGCTTTTGAAGATTTGAAGAATGCATTGTCGTCTATTTCAGACAAGATCGTCTCCACTGGTGTCGGAGAATCGATGCAGGTTATCAAGGCTGTAATCGATGGATCTGAAGAGCCTTATGATTTCGCCATTCCTAGGACTGAAGTATATGGAGGATCAGGGAAACACGATGATCTTCAGGCATTTGGCGATCCTTCATTGTCAGTTGAGGACGATCTTGCTCGAAGAGATCTTAGTTTCAACGCAATTGCCAAGGATGTTGAAACTGGTAAATACATCGATCCCTTTGGTGGAGTCGAAGACATCAAAAAAGGTCGCATTAAAGCTGTCAGAGATCCTAAAGAGCGTTTTTCAGAAGATCCTCTCAGGATGCTTCGCGCAATTCAATTCGCAAACCGCTTTGGATTTGAAATTGAACCTGAAACACTGAAGGCCATTCGAGAAAATGTTAGTTTGATTGACAATATCACAGGTGAAAGGATTTTGGAAGAATTCAAGAAGGCTTTCACCAAGGGTAAGTTTCAATCTAATGAAAAAATCATCGATTTGCTTAACGAAACTGGAATAGGAAAGCACATTTTTGGACAAGATTTCAATCCAGTGAAGGTTCAGCAGATATTTGGAGACAAGTTCATTGTCAATATGATCCTGTTGTTCTTGAATGGTGGCAATTTCTCGAAATTGAAGCTACCTAATGAAGTCAGCGATGCAATTGCACTTGCGAAAATGCTGAAGAATAGGGATGCTTTGACAGTGATGTTTAAGCATCGTCGTTATCTTCAATATCTTCAGGATGCTGCGAAATCGATGAACGATTCTGAATTGATTGGGAAGCTCAAATCGCTTGAAGGTGTTCCTTTGAGCAATTCTGAACTTAATATTGATTCTCAATGGCTCATGGATCGAGGGTATCAAGGAAAGATTCTAGGAGATGTCCAGCGAATGCTAATCGCTCTCATCTACAAGAGAAAGTTACAGAACGAAAAATCGTCGCTGGAGGGCCACGTCGAAGCGTTACAATGACCCGTATAGGGGTGAATGTATGAACGTCGGAAAACTCGTCAATAATCTTCAGTCTTTATTTGGGATGCTTCCCGGCACTATTCGGATCTTAGCAAGTGACGGATATGGACCGGGAATCATCCCTTTTTCGTTTTCTAAAAAGAAAATCAAAACAGACGAATCACCATATAAGTTAGATCCTTATGAATTAAATGATGCAATACATAATAGTAACAAGTATGCGAATCTGGTGCTACGTGAGATTACAAGCAAAGAAGAATACTACGTATTCAATTTTGTGTTAAAGGCTTTTCTTGGTAGAGATGACACGTTCTATCCATATAACTTGGTGTGCGAAGAATGTAAATTTAGTTCAATGAAATCTGCAAGTCTAGCAATAAGTAAGTATAGTGGTTACTCACATAAGTCATTTAGAATATATGAAAGAATGTCAGTGGAGTATTTCAATGCACATGAAGTAACGACTAGTTTAATCAGTCAGTTGACCGATGAAGTTGAAGTTTGTGATTTTGGAAGCGAACATCCAGTATATAGATGGCTTATCATCGTAAATGGACTTCTAGAAGAAAACTATATTCCAAATTATGAGAAGATTCGGATTTACACTGATGAGAAATTCAATCAAATCAAAAATCTCGATAATCGAGGGTGTTGGGCTGCAATAAATCCAGACGAGGTCGATGGATTAATACAGTTCCTGAAATCGATATACGTTCAAGAAATGGGTGGCAAACCATATACTGTCGAACAGTATATTAAGGGGGTCGATAGTGATTCTGAATAGAAACTTCTCCCTACTACAAAAAGTAGTTGACCGCCCCTAGCCATCGTAGTATCTTGTCAGTGCGATGATGGGTAAAGTGCCCTATATCAAGTCACTCTCTAT
>JBAZEQ010000043.1:0-12786 GCA_041653855.1 Ignavibacteria bacterium
AACAGAATCGAGTTTATCTATATCTTTTCCGCCTGCTGTTGCAAGCTGTGGTCTTCCGCCTCCGCCTCCGCCGAGTTCTTTTGCAACGGTGGAAATTAATTTGCCTGCGCTCATATTTTTCTCTTTAATCAGATTATCGCTGACCGAGCATACAAGATTAATTTTACCGTTAATTACGGATGCAATCAGTCCTACTCCGTCGAGGATTTTTTCTCTGAGCATATCCCCGATTTCCTTGAATTCATCTGTACTGCCGATATCAAATTTAAATGCCGCAATTCTGTGTCCGTTGTGAACAGAGGAATTGTTAATCATTTCTTCCATTTTTTCAAAAATCTTTCCGAGATTCTGTTTCAGCATTTTCTTTTCGAGTTGTTTTTTCTCTTCGATATATTTTTCACGCACTTCATTCAAGGACTTAAGCATATTTCCCTGATGTTGTAGCATTAATTTTAAGAATGAAATATCCTTGAAATCAGCTTCCCTGATGCCGATTCTTATTTCATTAGTAGCTATCAAGAAATTCTTCTCAATTTTCTCCGGAAGTTCCGATATTATCATTTCAATTTTTCCCACATTTTCATCGAGGAGTTCGAGAATTCCTTCGCCTGTCTTTGCGAATATTCTTCTAACACCCGATGATATACTCTCTTCTTTTACTATCTTAAATAATCCAATATCACTTGTATTATCTACATGAGTTCCTCCGCAGAATTCTATGCTGAATTTTTCATCCATAGTAACTACTCTTACTTTGCTACCGTATTTTTCACCGAAGAATTTTTTGACGTTTGGAATTTTATTTGCTTCTTCAATCGATATATCTGCAAGAGTCTGAACTTCTATAGCTTCCTGTATCTTACTGTTTACCAAATCCTCGATTGCAATTATTTGCCCGGCTTCCAATTTTTTAAAATGAGGAAAATCGAATCTCAGGTAATCGCTTGTAACTAAAGAACCCATTTGTTTGATATGACTGCCGAGAACCTGCCTTAATGCTTCGTGAAGAAGATGCGTGGCAGAGTGATTCCGCTGTATAGCCTTTCTTCTTCTATAATCTACTTTTGCTATTACCTCTTTATGGAATATTGATTTGTGGTCTATATTTTTTACATAAACATAGTAATTATTTTGACTGTCTATTACGTCTAATTCGTAACCATCCGAGAATACAAGCTTTCCCGTATCACTTATCTGTCCACCGGATTCCGAATAAAAAGGATTATTTTTTAATACAAGCACTTCGAGGTCGGAATTTGCAATCCGCTCAACTTTTAATAAATTTGTTTTAACACCTTCTTTATTTAAATCGTATGGATTATAATCCGGATTATACTTTTTTATTTTTTCATCAAGCTCAAAGCCTTTTGTTGATGCAAGTATTACATCGTCTTTTCTTGCCGCTCTTGCCCTGTCTTTTTGTTTACCCATTTCTTCATCGAACTTTTTCATATCAATTTCAAATCCGTGCTCACGGGCAATCAATTGAGTCAGGTCTATAGGAAAACCGTAAGTATCATAAAGCATAAATGCGTCTTCACCCGGAAAAATTTTCTCTTTTTTGTCTTTTATTTTTTCGTATACATCATAGAAATGCTCTAATCCTCTGTCGAGTGTAATGTTAAAACTTTCTTCTTCGGATTTTATTACATTTTTTATGAAATCTTTTCTGTCCGATAATTCCGGAAATACATCTGCAAAAATATTTACAACAGAATCTACAAGTTCATATACTATCGGCTCGGTATAATTTATTTTCCGTGCTAATCTTGAAGCTCGTCTTAATATTCTTCTGAGCACATATCCTCTTCCTTCATTCGATGGCATTGCTCCGTCACAAATAGCAAAAGTTAAAGCTCTTACGTGGTCAGCAATAGCGTTGATTGAGGAAATATTTTCACCTTCGTATTTTGTTCCGGTTATTCTTGTGATATCATTTATGATGGGAATAAAAATATCCGTATCGTAATTTGATTTTTTATTATTAATAACTCTGACAATTCTTTCGAATCCCATTCCGGTATCTACGTGTTTGCTTGGTAGGGGATGAAGTTCGCCTTTTTCATCTCTGTTATATTGAATGAAAACTAAATTCCAAATTTCGATTACCTCTTCAAGTCCTGCATTTACATCTTCGGCTTTACACCCGTTTTCTGTTAAATCAAAATGTACTTCCGAGCATGGACCGCAGGGACCTGTTTCGCCCATTTCCCAAAAATTATCTTTTTCACCGAATCGCAAAATATGAGAATGCTCGATATCGGTTTCCGATTTCCAAAATTCTAATGCTTCATCATCGGTTTTATAAACAGTAGCCCAAAGTCTGTCTTTTGGTAATTTCCATACTTTTGTTAGTAATTCCCACGCCCAGCCTATAGCTTCTTTTTTGTAATAATCTCCGAAAGACCAATTTCCCAGCATTTCGAAAAAAGTATGATGATATCCGTCTACACCCACTTCTTCAAGGTCGTTATGCTTACCGCCTGCACGAATGCACTTCTGTGTATCCGCTACTCTTTTATATTCACGTGTTCCTAATCCGAGAAATACATCTTTGAATTGATTCATTCCTGCATTTGTAAATAATAATGTCGGGTCTTCATAAGGTACTACAGATGAAGATGGAATGATTGCGTGATCTTTTTCTTTGAAAAAATTTAAAAACTGTTTTCGTATTTCCTTTGATGGTATCAAATTGTTTTTTATAATTATAACAAACAAAATAACTTATTAGTGTATCAAATTAAATGGAATTCGATTTGAAGATTTAAAGATTAAAAATTTGAAAAAAATGTTTAGAAAAAATATTTTTTTGAATATCAGATAAGATGCAATATTATTATTGTATTTATAAAAAAAAGTATTTAATTTTTAAAAAAATCACAAAAATTTTCGTTGAACTAAATTTATAATATTTAATTATGAATCAAACATACAAAATTCAGTTTTCAATTTTTATTACTGTTATTTTCATTTCTTTGTGTTTTGCTAATTCATTTTCACAGGTAACCGATAAAGACGGCAACACTTATAAAACAGTGAAAATCGGTAATCAGGAATGGATGTCGGAAAATCTGAATGTTGAACATTATCGCAATGGTGATGAGATTCCGCAGGTACAGGATAAAGAAGAATGGGATAACCTTACCACAGGTGCATGGTGTTATTATGATAACACTTCGGAAAACGGAACCACATACGGTAAAATTTATAATTGGTATGCGGTGAATGACCCACGCGGAATTGCTCCCGAAGGATGGCACGTTGCAACGGATGAAGATTGGACAAAGCTTACAGATTTTTTGGGAGGAGCACAAGATGCAGGTACTAAATTGAAAAGTTCGACCGGATGGATTGAAAACTATGGCGGAAATAATAGCAGTGGGTTTACGGCGTTACCCGGCGGCTACCGTACACACGATGGATATTTCAGCAATATGGGAAAAAATGCAATCTTCTGGACATCGACCGAGTACAACCCGGAACAGGCGTGGTTCCGAAATGTGATTGGAAAAATTCCCGATGTTTATCGTCCAAATTACGGCAAGGACTTTGGACTTTCAATCAGGTGTATAAAAGATTAAAAAGTCTTTCGAAAAAAGATATTCTTAGTGTTCTGTGTGTCCTTAGTGGTGAATTATTCTTATGTCTGGATAACTCCCGGATTAAATTTCTTTATATCTGGATTATTATTTGCAAGCCCGATACAGTATGAAACAATCTCTCTTGTCTCGGCAGGGTCTATTATATCATCTATCCATAACCTCGCTGCGGCGTATAAAACATCTGTCTGCTCTTCATATTTTTTTTGAATTTCATCGAGGAATTTCTTTTTATCTTCTTTATGGATTTCTTTTCCCTGCTTTTTCATTTGCCCGATTTTTATATCGAGCAGTACATTAGATGCTTGCGAGCCACCCATCACTGCAATTTTTGCATTCGGATATGCGAAGATGAATCTCGGGTCATATGCCTTTCCGCACATAGCATAATTACCCGCACCATAGCTGTTTCCGATGATAATGGTAATTTTGGGGACAGTTGAATTCGCTACCGCATTCACCATCTTTGCACCGTCTTTAATTATTCCTCCGTGTTCGGATTGCGAGCCTACCATAAATCCTGTTACATCCTGCAGAAAGAGTATTGGAATTTTTCTCTGGTTGCAATTCATTATGAATCTTGTTGCCTTATCTGCCGAATCCGAATATATCACCCCGCCCATCTGAATTTCCGTTCCGCCTTTTGGTATTTTCCTTTTTACAACATCACGCTGATTTGCAACAATTCCTACTGCCCAGCCGTCTATCCTTGCATATCCTGTAATTATGGTTTGTCCGTAAGTTGGTTTATATTCGTCAAAATCCCCATTGTCTATTATCCTGTAAATTAATTCAAAAGTATTATAAGGTTTTGTGCTGTCTTCGGGAATTACTCCGTAAATTTCATCTTGTGGAAATGAAGGAGGTTCAGCTTTAATCCTATCGAATCCCGCATTTTCGGAACTTCCGAATTTACTCACAAGGCTTCTGATTTTTTTCAGTGCTGTTTCATCGTCAGGAACTTTCTCGTCTGAAATTCCTGAAATTGCAGTTGTAACTTCGCCTCCGCCTAAATCTTCCGTATCAATTACCTCTCCGATTGCCGCTTTTACAAGGTGAGGTCCTGCAAGAAAAATGCTTCCCGTACCTTCAACTATTATAGTTTCATCGCTCATAATGGGTAGGTAAGCTCCACCTGCTGCACAGGGACCCATGATAGCCGCAATCTGTGGAATGCCCATCGAACTTAAAATTGCATTATTCCTGAAAATCCTTCCAAAATGCTCTTTATCGGGAAAAATATCATCTTGCAAAGGAAGAAAAACTCCCGCCGAATCTACTAAATAAATGATTGGTAACCGGTTTTCCATCGCTATTTCCTGTGCACGCAGATTTTTTTTACACGTAATCGGAAACCACGCACCTGCTTTAATTGTGGCATCATTTGCAACTATCACGCAGTCTCTACCATGAATTTTGCCTACACCGAATATCGTTCCCGAAGATGGTGCCCCGCCGTATTCTTTATACATCCCGTAAGCCGCAAATAATCCAAGCTCTATAAAAAAAGTCCCTTTATCTATCAGCAAATCAATACGCTCTCGTGCGTGTAGTTTTCTCTGCGAATGAAGTTTTGCGATTGCTTTTTCTCCTCCTGCTTTTTTTATTTCTTCTGAAATATGATTAATTTTTTCAAGCAAACCTTTATGGTAACTTACGCGTTTTTCAAACGAAGAATCTTTTTTCGAAAATGTATTGAATTTGGACATATATTGATTTATTTAAATTAAATATATCTATAAAATTATATATTGTAAAACACAAATTTAGTTAATAAAAATTCAATATAATTAAAATAAATATTTATTTATTGTTTTTAAGAATTAAATGTAATTATTTTAATCTTCTTGTATTTAAATATGAAAACTACTAAAAAATGGATTTTACAATTATGATTTTATTTAATAATGTTTTATCAAAAAATTATATATAAAAATTTAATAAAATTAGTTTAATAATGTAATATAAAATACTATGTAAACATAATATAAAGTTTATGATTCCACACAAATAGAGTTTTGTTTTTATTTAATTCGATAATACACAAATATAACTTGATATTAAATATGGATGTACTTATTTTAAAATAAGTAATCCTTCAAATACCGATTTTCACAATGTTATTTGTTATGAAACAATAATTTGTAATAAATAAAATATTGAAAAAGTTAATAATAACAATAATAATAGTCTTATCCGGATTTTGCAATTCTTATTCTCAATGGGTAAAAGTCTGCGATACATATAGCGGAGCGGAAGGATTCGCCGATAATGGTTCTTATATTTATGCAGTATTAACCGGAGATGGAGTCTATAGGTCAACTAATGATGGTGTTAATTGGAAGTTAGTACATGATTTTGGTTCTAATAACCTAAATTCAATTGCTGCAATAGATTCATTTGTTTTTGTAGCAAGTGATACAGGTATTTTTAGGTCATCTGATTATGGAATTAACTGGACTAACATAAAAAATTGGCAATTGTTTGCTTTAACAATTGCCGAAAGTTATATATTAGCAGGAAGTGCTAGAATGATTAGGTCATCAGACTGGGGAGAAAATTGGTCAATAGTTGATAATGAACTACCTACTTCTTATTATAATATCTTTACTTTGTCAAGTTCAAATGGATATATTTATGCTGGTAATACGTTAAATGGAACAGGAATATACAAAACAACAGACTTAGGTAATAATTGGAATTTAATTTCTACAAGTTTTATGATTTACTCAAAGTCTTTATATTCTTATAATAGCCTAATATTAAGCGGTGGTTCGGAGGAAGTTGCTATTTCGACCGATTACGGAAATAATTGGAGGCATATCGCAGGTATGCAAAATGTCGAATATTTATTTGGATTTGCTTCAAATGGTACAAAGGACATATTTATCAGTTCCTGGTCGAGAGGATTTTATGTATCTAATGATTCAGGTCAGACGTGGCACTTAAAAAATGAAGGACTGGGAAGTTTATATCCTACTGCATTACATAGATTCGGGAATTATCTTTATATAAGTTTAAATCCCTGGCTTGGAATAGGAGGAATTTACCGAAGACCAATAAATGAAGTGATAGGAGTGAAATCTATTAGTTCGGAAATTCCGAATTCTTCAAAACTCTATCAAAATTATCCGAATCCGTTTAACTCAATGACCAATGTACAATGGACAATGTCCAGAACAGGATATGTAAAAATCGAAGTATTTGATATAACCGGAAAAGAAATTACAACATTAGTTAACGAAAAGCAAAATGCAGGAGTTTATAAAGTAATGTTTGATGCTGGGAGCTTACCATCGGGGATATATTTTTATAGAATTCAGGCTGGGGATTTTACGCAGGTTAAACGAATGATATTAGTGAAGTAATTTATTTAATACAAAATTTATCTTTTAAGCCGTTCAGAAATGGACGGCTTTATTTTATCCTTTTTTGAATTTCTTTATTAATTAATATTGCATATTTTAATTAAATTATTCTAAAATCTTTGCCTTCGAATTTATTGAAAAATATTTTATTTATTTCTTTCTTTTTAAAAATTAATTATGCCCATTATGGAAAAAACAATTTTAATTTTTGTTATGATTTTATTAGTTTCAACTGTGTTTGCACAGGATAAAACAGTACCCAACTACTCTACCACTCCGAGAAAAGACATCCCGGTAGAATTCACCTGGAAAATCGAAGATTTATATGCAACACCTGATGATTGGAAAGCCGATAAAGACGCTTTTGCCGGTATGGTAACCCAAATCGATGCGAAATCAAAGGGTTGGAACGAATCTCCTGAAAAAATGCTGGATATGATGGAATTTGCAGAATCACTTTATTTAAAAGGTGAAAGACTTTATGCTTACGCAAGTAATTCATCTAATATGGAACTCAGCAATCCCGTTTTCCAGATGATGAAAGGTGAATTACAAAGCATTTATGTCCAGATTAGTTCGAAAATGTCTTTTATTCGTGAAGATATATTGAAAATGGATGATAATGTAATGCAGGAATATTTTAAAAAAGAACCAAAACTTGAAAATTTCAGAAAAGATTATGAAGATATAAAAAGAGCAAAAGACCACATCCTCCCGCAAGACAATGAAAAAATAATTTCTCAGACTGGTTTGTTTACCAATACACCTTCACAAACTTCAAGTTATTTGAGAGATGTAGATATGCCAGCACCCGAGATAACTTTATCTGATGGAACAAAAGTTTTGCTTAATACTGCCAATTTTTCAAAATACAGAGGGGGCAAAAATCCTCAGGATAGAACTCTCGTAATGAATACTTTCTTTGGAAATTATAAGAAATATGAAAACACGCTTGCATCGTTGCTCGATGGTGCTATGAAACAGCATCTTTTTACTGCTAAGGTCAGAAAATATAAAGACTGTCTTAATGCGAGACTATTCGAAGATAATATTGACGAAAATGTTTACTATTCCTTGATAAAAAATATGCATGAAAATCTCGGTCCTCTTCATCGCTTTATGAAATTAAAGAAAGAATTACTCGGACTCGATAAAATGCGATATGAAGATATATATGCATCTGCAGTTAAATCGATTGATAAAATCTACACATATGATGAAGCGGTTAAATTAGTTCTTGAAGCAGTGAAACCTCTTGGAGAAGAATATGTGGCAGCCTTAAAAAACGGTTTTGAAAGCCGCTGGGTGGATATCTATCCGAATAAAGATAAACAGACCGGAGCATACTCATACGGGATTTATGGAGTTCATCCTTTTGTAAAAATGAACTATGATGGTGAATATGATGCCGTTTCTACACTTGCTCACGAACTTGGTCATTCTATGCATTCGTATTTTTCCTCTAAAACGCAGACTTATAGTAAATCACAATATCCGACTTTCCTTGCTGAAATTGCTTCTACGTTTAATGAAAATCTATTGATGGATTATATGCTTAAAAACGAAAAAGACGATTTATTTAAATTATATTTACTAGATAACTACCTCGACCAGGCACGCGGAACTATATACAGGCAGACCCTTTTTGCAGAGTTCGAACTTGCTATGCACCAGAGAGTTGAAGAGGGTAAAACACTTACACCCGAATGGCTGAATAAAAAGTATTTGGATTTAACCCGTGAATACTATGGACACGACAAAGGTGTAATGGAAGTTGACGAGTATATTCAAAATGAGTGGAGCTACATTCCCCATTTTTATATGAACTATTATGTATTCCAGTACAGCACGGGAATGATTTCCTCGATGGCATTAAGTAAAAGCGTTCTCGATAACGTTCCCGATGCAAAAGAAAAATATCTTGGAATGCTGAAAGCCGGCGGTAGTGATTTTCCTATGGAAATATTAAAAAAAGCAGGAGTCGACCTTACACAGGAAACAGCCTATAAAGATGCATTTAAAAGATTCGATGAACTTGTAAACGAAATGGAAAAACTCGTTACAAAGCTGAAAGCTGAAGGGAAGCTGAAATAGGATTTATAATCCACCGAGGCGGACACAAAAAACGTGGATTGAATAATAGGATTTTAAAATTCTAAGTGTCCTTTGTGCACTTAGTGGTGAAAAGCTATAAAATAATTAATTATATTAAAATGAAAAAAATATCTATCGTGCTTGCTGTATTATTTTTTATCGTAATATATTACGGCTGTTCAGATGATACGGTTACCCAGCAGAAAAATATTGTTATTTCAACGAGTGTAAGGATTGTACCCGATACTCTTGAAATTAATGTAAAAGCTCAGGATACTACTATAAATTTTTCAAGTCTCGATTCTAATCTGCAATTTGCAAATATTCCTAAAATAATTTACAATATAAATCCAACCGATGGAAACGGTGATATTATTTTCCGTGATAACAGCTGGACGAATATTTGGAGTAAGCATTTCACAGGCTATATGAATGATTCTATCACTCTGCCACAAATTCCCTGGATGTCTTACTTCACCATAACAAACTATACCGGAACAATATCTATAAAAGTTGTAAGAAATAATTAGATATAATAGTTATTTATTTATTTTTCAGGGTTTTATATCGTATTTATTGATATGAAACCCTGTTTCTATTTATTACGTATTTAAATTATATTAGATTTTCTTTTGTTTTAAATATTAAATAATTAACTTAATTAACTTTGCGACTTTTACATTATTTTTTCCGTCTAATTTCATAGGAAAGGCAAAATTGTTAAACAAACAAAATTCCGGAATGGATAAATTTATCGAGCTTGTAAAACCATTATTCCGATGCTTTAAGGTATAGCCGTGCATTATGTGCCGGAAAACATTCTGAAGATGCAAAAGATGTTGTACAGCAGGCTTTTCTGAAAGCAATAGAGAATTTTGCTACGTTGAAGGAGCATTCGAAGTTTAAATCCTGGTTCTTTAAAATAATCACAAATTGCTTTTACGATGTTACCAGAAAGCATTTCTGGAAACATCTTATCAGTCTGGATAATTATGAGGCTAAAGAGCAAATACCTGATTTATTCGACCAGTTTAAAATGAACGAAACAAGGAACTTGATTTCAATCGCTCTGGGTAAACTATCCGATAAAGAAAGAATTGCAATTTTGCTTTTTGAAGTTGAGGGATTTTCGATTGAGGAAATTTCAGAATTACAAAATGAAAATAGTCAGTCAGCCGTAAAATCCCGTCTGAGCAGAACAAGAAATAAGCTTAAGGATATAATATTGAAGCTTGAAACCGATCTTGAGAAAACGAAAAGTATGACTATAAGCAAAGACAGTGAAATTGTCTATTAAATTAGATAGACTCGAATTTCAAAATCATAAAGGGAAAAATAATTATTAAAATGGAAACACAAAACAAAAACGATTTAGACAAATTTTTTGATTCCATAAAAGAAGAAAATTACAGAGAGTCATTTAATGATGTTGAAAATTGGTTGAGAAGAGAAGCCGGGAAATCTTTCGAGAAACCGGAAAAATCAAAAATTTATTTATTAAAACACATCTTTTCGGAAGGCAGATTAAAATTTGCATACCTTTTCTTAATTTTAATTCTTGTGGGAATTACAAGTAATTTTTCCGTAACAAGAACAGAACCGGTTGGCATTGTAATGAGCTGGAGAGTAGATAAACAAAATCCCGAAGCCATAAAAAAAATTGATAACTTTGACTGGATAGATAAGTCAAAATTAATCGTAAGTGAAGATAATACTGAAGGCAGACAAGTTTTAACCTATAAAATACTGATTCCTTCTGCAAATCCTGAAGAAATTGAAAATCTGAAAAGTGAACTTCAAAATGTAAAGGATATTTATTCTGTTAATGTAATTCCTATTTCCGAGCCTGTCAAACAACCGATTTATGCAGTTGCCCTTGAAAAATTACTAAAAGTGGATTATGAAAAAAATCTTGTGAATCCTGATGATATAAAAAGAAATGTATTTGAACAGTTAAAACTTGCAGGTATTCAAAACGATGTTGACCTCGATGTACCTTCCGTAGGTTCAGCCGGCAAATATGTAAATTTTAATTTTAGTAAAAAGCCTGATTCAGTTCGTATTAAGGTACATATAGATGCTATTAATGATTATTATATAGAAAAAGCAATAGATGATGTTGATAGATTGTTTACACCAGTAAAAATCATAAACGATTCCATCTTAAATACTACTGTTTTCAATATTTCTGGTGAGTCGGTTATACCCGATGTTATAATGTTAGGAGTTCAGAGAAACCTCGACACTCTTCATTTAAGATTAAAAAACAGCGAAACAAAACGAAACGAAAGAATAGAGAAATTTAATAAGAGAATTGAAAAATTTAACGAAAGAATGGAAAAATTCAATAAGAATATGGAGAAGTTTGACAAGAAAATGGAAAAGTATAATGAAAAAATGAAGAATTTAAAAATACCTGATATCGAATATCATTATGAAATAAATGAAGATGGTGATATAAACATTGATATTGATGTAGATGATATCCCTGAAATTGATATAGATGAAATTCCTGAAATTGACGAAAAGAATTTTAACTTTAATTTCAATATGGAAGAATTAGATAATAATTTGAAAATTAAACTCGATACTATGAATATAAATATCGATATGGAAAAAATTAATAAAGAAGTTAAAGAAAATATGGAAAAGGTAAAAGTAGAAATGAAAAAACTAAAAGAAGAAATAAAGAAAAATAAAATTAATATCGATACATCTAAAATTAATAATTATTATTACAATGATGATGAAGATGACGAGAAAGATGAAAAAGACACAGATAATAATTCAGAAATCAGAGAAGAGTGATTATAGGTAAGTGGTGTTTGTAATTATATTTTATACTTAAATATTTACCACTTTGCTATTCACTCGCGATAGTTTATGCACTTAAATGCTTTTTAGAGGAATTTTCACTTAAATAAACCGGCTCTTTCTTTTCCGTAATAACTTCTTTTGTTATTATGCAGGTATGTACATTTTCTTTTGTAGGAACTTTGTACATTATATCCACCATAATATTTTCCAGAATCGAGCGTAAGGCTCTTGCTCCTGTTCCTCGTTCAATTGCTATATCTGCTACTGTATCGAGGGCATCTTTGTCGAATTCAAGTTCAACACCTTCCATCCTCAGAAGTTTTTTATATTGTTTTAGTATAGCATTTTTTGGTTCGGTTAAAATATTAAGTAAAGCTTTTCTGTCTAAATTTTTCAATGTTGTAACTATCGGTAATCTGCCAACGAGTTCCGGAATTATTCCGAATTTAATTAAATCATCCGGTTCGACTTGTGCAAGTATTTCATCTCTTTTTAAATCATTTTTTGAAAATACTTCACCTGAAAAACCAATGGAACCTTTGGCGACTCGTTTTTCGATTATTTTTTCAAGACCGTCGAATGCTCCACCGCAGATAAAGAGTATATTGCGTGTATTTATATTTACTAATGGTTGTTCGGGATGTTTTCTTCCTCCTTTAGGTGGAATCCCGGCTATGGTTCCTTCGAGAATTTTAAGCAGTGCCTGTTGAACACCCTCGCCCGATACATCTCTTGTTATAGAAACATTCTTACTTTTTCTTGAAATTTTATCTATTTCATCAAGGTATATAATTCCTCTTTCTGCTCTGGAAGGATTGTAATCTGCACTTTGAAGGAGGTGAACAAGTATAGATTCGACATCATCGCCAACATATCCCGCTTCTGTTAAGGTTGTTGCATCTGCT
>JBAZEQ010000044.1:0-12766 GCA_041653855.1 Ignavibacteria bacterium
AACTTGGTATTTCATAAACATATGTAAATAAACGAGCAGAAGTAGGTGTTTGATTTTCTATACCTGCCCATTTATTTCCAGTATAGAAGGAAAAATTTCCAAATTTATTATAATCAAATCCTGCTGTATTATTTGCATCTATTTGGACAATTTGATCAGAATTAAAATATACTTGTTTATATACTTTGTATCTTTTAGCGGAATGATTACCGTAGCAAGGAGCTTGTGTGTTAAAAGAAATATTTTGGTTATTAAAGTCAAAGTTATCACAATTAATCGCCGCTTTAAGTGTGCTATTGCAAATTATGTCGGTAGTATAATACGGTATAAAACTGACACTTTTAGTTGATATATCATTTGTATTTTCTTCAGGATGTGCATAAATTTGAATTTCCGCAGGTTTATTTAAACATGGACCATGTGCACTATTAATAATGCAATCAAAATATGCATCCGTATTAGCTATAGCTGTACCTTTACCAAGATAATGTTGGGTCCCATCCTGCTTAAAATAAATTTCATATTCATACTGCCTATTATCATTTTCTCTTATTATTTTAAAATGGCAAGGTAAAGTGTGAGTACTTGAATTCATTATTACAGGAGCATAAATACCCCAACAATTACCTGGTTCGTATATATCAATATTTGCAGGAACTGAAAGAGAACTAAAAAACCTGTAATATACATACCAAAGAAAACCTGCTGTCGTTCTCACTGAAAACACATATGATGTTTGTGCAACCTCATAACAATATTCCCAAGTAATGTTTTCAGGATTAGTAGGAACATTTATACCCTGATAAATAGGAAATAATATTTCACCATAATTATCATTTCCATAATAACTTTGGTAATTGTAATTACCAGGTATTGTTGATATAAATGGATGTGTGCCTTGATTACCTGCAAATCTATCAGCTACTTGATTTGTTAAATACATTGAATATTTTAATGGATTTTGTTTATATATTATATCAACTAAGCCACCTTGTTGCATAGCATTTGTCCAACTCCAATTTTGAAAATGACTTGGCATATATTCTTTTTCATATATCTCACTTGTATGCCACGAACCATGAGAATGAGCAGGAACACCCATATCAGCAATTAAGTGTGCTATCCTTCCAACAGTTTCCCAAATAGCTCTATCTAAATATGCTCTTATTTCAGTTTCGGATAAATTAGAGTTTTCTAACATATAAGGGATAAAGAATGGCTGTTCAGGTTCATCATACCATTTTTGTTCAAATTCCCAATAATAATGAGTAACTTTAACATTTTCAGGATGCCGATATGCATCCTCTAAATTATCATATTTTATTTTTACAAAAAATGGATACGTAAGGTAGAAAAATCTTCCTAAGGTTAACGCACCCCACTCTGAATTCCCTTCGTAACGTTTTCCATTCCACATTATCATTGCTTTTTGATATGCATTTTCGTAATTACCTCCGTAAGGTGGGCTGAACTTCCAATTATCGCTTCCACCTTCGGAAGGATCAGTAATCCAAAAATGTGTATTTGTAACATTAGCATTAAATAATCCATCATAATCAAAAACAACATCTTCTTCATCTTCCCTAAAAGCACCTGAGATTATTTTACCTTTATGCCATGCATACAATCCATCGTACTCAGTATTCCACCAATCACCATATGTTTCAGGTGAAAATTGCATTCTATTTTGCATTTCAGAATTTATTACTTCTGAGTGCTGTTGTCTAACAATATTCCATGCTTGAACAACTAAATATTTATGATGTAATTGTTCTAAATCGGTTTGCGAATAAAGTGGATAGAATTGAAACAAAGAAACGATAAAAAAAAGAATAAAATTTTTTATATTCATTTTATTTAAATTATTTTTTAGTAATTTTTTAATTTGAAATTTAATGTCATTAATAATGGTGGAAATCTGACTTCAGGATAAGCCGAAAACCATTTATTTATTATATATTCAAATTTAGTATCTACTACTGGCAATATATACACTCCTTCACTTGATTTGGCACCAACTCCTAATCCTAATCCAGTATATATTTTTAATACTTTGTTATTTGTAGAAAAAGACAATTGAGGTATAAGACTTATCAAGTATATTTGTTTTGCCCCTTCAATTCTGTTAAGATAATCAAATTTTCCTTCCAAAAACAAAGATTTATATATTTGATGGGAAAGACCTAATGAAATAACCCCTCTAATAGAACTTGCATCAGGATTAACAGTAGAAATTCCTAATCCTATAGAAACACTTCTATTTATTGAATCAGGTTGATTTAAAATATTTTTTAGTTTAATTTGGTTATTCACTAAAAAGAAGTTTGATTCCCCTGTTTTATTTTGTGCGAATATAACAGAAAACTTAACTAATAAGACTAAAAAAATAACTTTTTTCATTTTTATTTTAATTTAATGATTTAAAATATTGAGTCCAATTTAAGGATTCAATATTTAAGTAAATTTAAGCGGAAAAGATACAAAGTTGAAGATAGAAAAAAAGTAATTATTCTTGTATAATCCGATTTTCATAAATGTTTTTCGAATTTAAAATAACTTTTCTTTAGCGAGCCTTTTAACAAAATTAGTATATATTCAATTAATAACCAAATACACGAATTGCGATTTGTCGCTCGGAATTAGATGTATAGAAATATATCAAATGCTAATAAAGTTAATTTATTGTTTGAAATGGCGATATCTGGCGGAAACAAGAGGGGTCTTTTTGTCGCTAGAAAAGGGCTATATTATTTTTCCACTAAGAGCATTAAAAAGGATTAAAAGTGAAGAATAAAAGATGAAATGAAAAACTACAAAAGTCTAATTTTACATAAAGTTTTTATCGATAAGATTTATATTTTTTATATAATAAGACTTTTGTAGTTTTAATTAAAAACTAACCACAAAATTTATATCTCTTTAAGAATCTTTACTGCTTTTTCAGGTGTTAACTTTGTAAAAATTTTATCGTTGACCATCATAGCCGGACCCTGGTCACACATACCGAGGCAGTTTGTATATTCTAAAGTTATTTTTTTATCTTTTGTTGTTTCTCCGATATTGATTTTAAGTTCTCTTTTTATTGCTTTTTCAACTTCATCTTTTCCTGAAATGTCGCATACAATAGTTCTGCAAAGTCGTACGATATTTTTTCCCTGCGGGACACAATGCAGAAATGAATAGAAAGAGATTACACTGAAAACTTCTACCGGATGTATGTCGAGCAATCGTGCTATTTCCTGCTGGGCAAAATCCGAAATGTATTTATGCTTTTTCTGAATTGCCTGAAGAATTGGCATCAAGGCTGAACGGTTTTTTCCGTGTTGTTCCACCAATGCCTCTATTTCTTCTGTCAATGAGTTTTTTTCTAATACTAACATATGTCCTTATATTATTTTTTTAAAAGTGCTTTAACTTTTTGAATTAAAAGGTCTGGTGTAATAGGTTTCTCTACAAAATCATCTACTGGTACCATATCGCTTTTACCGAAATCCATACCAATTGTTTTTGAAACTGACGTGTACATTAAAATTGGCGTTTTAATGCTTTCTTTTCTGAATTTCTGTGCCAGAAAAAAACCGTCATCGGGTTCATCCATCATTACATCGAGAATAATTAAGTCAGGATTTTTTGTTCTTACTATTTCGTATCCGTCTTTCGGATTACTTGCCGTGATAACCTCGTATCCATTTGCGGTTAATACCAATGTACTCGCTTCGCGGATATCCGGATCATCATCTATTACTGCTATTAAAGCCATATATATCCTCCGGTGATATGTTTATTTTATTGATTAGAATAAAGAGAAATTTATACAAATAATTCGTCTTTTTCTATTCAAAAAAAAATCCCCCTGTCATAATTACCTTTTTACATTGAAAGAGAAAGTTATAAAGAGTAATTTTGTATAACAAGTCATGTTATGACCGGAAAAATATTGTTTCGTAATATGCTTTCCTTTGAAATCTTAAGTAATTTCAAAAAAATGAAATATAAATAAGGATTTATAAGAAATGAATAAAACAGTTTTAATAATCTTAATCGGGAACAGAAAAGAATCTGCTGTAAAAGTTCAGCAAATCTTGACCGCATGGGGTTGTTTAATTAAAACCCGTCTTGGAATCCACGACGGAGTCCTCGATAATTGCTCTGACCACGGTCTGATTATTCTTGAACTTTATGGTTCTAAAGAGCAAAAAGATGAACTTGCAAGAAAAATTAGCCTGATTGAGGGCGTCTCTTCGCAAGTCGTTAGTTTAACAGTACCCGAATAAGACTGGAAATCTGTAAAATTCTTGAGATTTTTAAGATTTTTAAGATTTATAAGATTTGTTAGTTAAAATTTAAAATAAATTAAAATTTAAGTTAAGATGCATAAAAAAATATTCAGTACATATCCGCCAAAAGATAAGAGTATATTGATTGCGATTTTGCAGGATGTACAAAATATCTATGGATACTTGCCTGAAACTACACTGCAGGAAGTTGCGGATTTTGTTGGATTACCACTTAGCAGGGTGTATGGAGTTGCAACATTCTATAACCAATTCCGTTTGACTCCCCTGGGCGAAAATGTTATCAGAGTCTGCCGCGGAACAGCCTGTCACGTTAGTAATTCCGCAAATATTTTATTCAATATAGAAACTGCTTTAAATATTAAAGCAGGTCAAACGACAAGAGATAAAAAATTTACTCTTGAAACAGTTGCTTGTATTGGTGCTTGTAGTATCGCACCCGTTATTACGGTGAATGAAGATTATTTCGGAAAAGTTGCCGTAAAAGAAATTCCGAATATATTAAAGAAATATTCAACTCCTAAAAATAAATAATATTAGTAAAAGAGGTTTTAAAATGAAAACATTTATTGATGTATGTTGTAAAGAATGCTGGCATAGCACGGAGAAGCCCTGTGACCAATTTATTAGATGCTGTACAGAAGGTCCCTTGTGCCATCATAATCCCGAATGTGAAAAAAAGTTTAAAAAGCTTAATCAGGTATTGACATATAAAGAACACGACCTTCCTATTATTTTTATAGGAAAGGGAACCTGCGGACTTGCTTCCGGGGCTCAAAAAGCCGAAGATGCTATCAGGGCAGAACTCGAAAAACTGAAAATTGAAGCTATCATTGAGTCTACGGGATGCGTAGGCTATTGTGCTAAAGAACCTATCGTCGATATTAAACTTCCCGGAAAAGACAGGGTGTCATATTGCGAAGTTACGCCTAAGATGGTTCCTAAGCTTATACAAAAAACTTTAGTAGAAAAAGAAATTTATAAAGAGAATTTTCTTGGTAAATACGGACCTGCTGAAAACGGTTATTTGAATATTAATGAAACTGATTTCTTTAAGAGGCAAATGAAAATCGTTCTTGAAAATTGTGGCGTAATTAATCCTTCCTCCATAGATTCTTATTTAGCACACGGAGGATTCAAAGCGATCGATAAAGTTTTGACTCATCGAAAACAGGAAGAAGTCGTCAAGGATATTCTTGATAGCGGTTTGCGAGGCAGGGGCGGCGGTGGTTTCCCCACCGGTAAAAAATGGGAATTTGCTTTAAAACAAAAATCCGAACAAAAATATATTATATGTAATGCTGATGAAGGTGACCCGGGTGCGTTTATGGACCGTTCGGTTCTGGAAAGTGACCCTTATAAAGTTGTCGAAGGTATGTTAATTGGTGGTTATGCAATCGGTGCCTCGGTTGGATACATTTATTGCCGTGCCGAATATCCCTTAGCTATTAGAAGATTGGAAAATACAATCAAAAGCTGTAAAATGTACGGATTGCTTGGAAAAAATATTCTCGGTAGTGGCTTTAATTTCGAATTGAAAATTAAAAAAGGTGCAGGTGCATTTGTTTGCGGTGAAGAAACCGCTTTAATTGCTTCTATCGAAGGTAAACGCGGTATGCCCAAACCTAGACCTCCTTATCCGGCTGTCTCAGGTCTATGGGGTAAACCTACCGTAATTAATAATGTGGAAACGTTTGCTAACGTTGCCCAGGTATTTACGAAAGGTGTTGAATGGTATGCGTCTATCGGAACGAAGACAAGCAAAGGTACTAAAGTTTTTGCACTCAGTGGGAAAATTAAAAATACCGGTTTGGTTGAAGTTCCTATGGGAATAACTCTGAGGGAAGTTGTATTCGATATCGGTGGTGGTATTCTAAAAAATAAAAAATTCAAAGCAGTACAAATCGGTAGACCTTCGGGCGGATGTCTGCCTGATAGAGTTCTGGATACGATAGTTGATTACGAATCGTTGAAAACCGTTGGGGCTATGATGGGTTCGGGTGGTCTTGTCGTTATGGATGAAGAAACCTGTATGGTAGATGTTGCAAAATATTTCTTAACATTTATTCAGAATGAATCCTGTGGAAAATGTGTCCCGTGCCGTGAAGGTACAAAACGTATGCTGGAAATAATAGAGAAGATTCCTACGAGTTATAAAAATACCAAAAATAAAGTTGACCAGCTGCAAAGATTTAAAGGTATAATACATTTGCAAAGATTAGCTGAAGTGATTAAAGATACTTCACTCTGCGGTCTGGGTCAATCGGCACCAAATCCGATTCTATCCGGCTTGAAATATTTTAAAGATGAATATGAAGAACATCTATACGACAGAAAATGTAAAGCGGGAGTATGTAAAGAGTTACTCACCTTTATAATTAATAATGATTTGTGCGAAGGTTGCGGTTTGTGTGCTAGAAAATGCCCGGTAGAAGCAATTATGGGTGAGAAGAAACAAGCACATTATATTATTCAGGATAGGTGTATCAGGTGTGGTATGTGTATTGACTCTTGCAAATTTGAAGCAATAGACGTTGAATAAAATTTAAATATAAAAAATAAAATATTAAAATAGAAAAGTTTAGTTATGGTTGAATTAACAATAAATAAAATAAAAGTTAACGCCGAAAGCGGAATGACTATTCTTGATGCCGCTAAATCAGCAGGGATTGCTATTCCTACTTTGTGTCATATTAAAGACTTATTCCCGACAGGTGCGTGCAGAATTTGCTCAGTCGAAGTCGAAGGGCAACGCGGTCTTATCCCAAGCTGTGCTTATCCGGTTTCAGAAGGAATGGTTGTAGAAACAAATTCTCCGAGAGTGAGAAGGGCAAGAAAAACTATCGTAGAATTATTAGTAGAAAATCATCCGCAGGATTGTCTGATATGCGTTAGAAATAAAAACTGCGAACTGCAGGATTTATCCGCTCAGTATGGTTTGAGAGAGCACAGATTCTCCGGTGAAGCAAAAGAACACGCAATTGATTTATCAAGCCCTTCACTTGAAAGAGACCCTGCAAAATGTATTTTATGCGGTCGTTGTGTTAGAGTGTGTAATGAAATTCAAAATGTCGGAGCTATAGATTTCACGAAGAGGGGATTTCAGAGCATCGTTACGACTCCTTATAATAAAGGTGTCAATATCAGCGATTGTATATTATGCGGACAATGTATTCTTGTTTGCCCAACTGCGGCGTTAAAGGAAAAGAGTGCTTCGAAAGAAGTTACAAATGCTTTAAATAATAAAAATAAATATTGCGTTGCCCAAATTGCACCTGCAGTTCGTGCTTCGCTTGGTGAAGAGTATAATATGCCTCTCGGCACTGATGTTACTGGTCAAATAGTAACTGGTTTGAGAAGACTCGGATTCAAAAAAGTGTTTGATACAAACTTCGCTGCGGATTTGACTATTATGGAAGAAGCTACGGAATTGATTAACAGGATTACGAAGAAAAAAACTCTTCCGATGTTTACAAGCTGTTGTCCGGGTTGGGTAAAATATATTGAACATAATAAACCGGATTTACTGCAAAACGTTTCTTCCTGCAAATCTCCGCACGAAATGGAAGGTGCAATTTTAAAAACGTACTATGCAAAAAAAATGGGAATTGACCCGAAAGATATTTATGTCGTTTCCATTATGCCTTGTACAGTAAAGAAATTCGAATCAAACAGACCTGAATTAAGTGAAGAGCATCTGGCAGATGTCGATGCTGTATTAACTACAAGAGAATTAGTGAGATTTTTCAATATGGCAGGAATTGATTTTGCTGATTTACCCCAGGATGAATTCGATAATCCGCTTGGTGAATCTACTGGTGCCGCGGTTATTTTTGGTACAACAGGTGGTGTTATGGAAGCCGCATTACGTACTGCATATAATATGTTAACTGGAAAAGAACTCGAAAAGCTTGAATTTGATGATATCAGGGGATTCGAAGGAATTAAAGAATTGACTGTGAAAATAAATGACCTCGATTTAAATGTTGCTGTTGTAAACGGAGTGGGAAATGTTGCTAAAATCCTTGACGAAGTTGAACAGGGAATTTGTAAATATCATTTTGTTGAAGTGATGGCATGTCCGGGTGGATGTATAAACGGCGGCGGTCAGCCGATACACAGTAAACCTGAAAAACTTATTAAAAGGGTTAAAGCGCTGTATAGCATAGATAGCAAAATGTTCCACAGAAAATCTCACGAAAATGAGGCAGTGAAAACTTTGTATAAGGAATTTTTAATAGAACCAAATAGCCATAAAGCTCACGAAATTTTGCATACAACATATATGCCAAGAAAGAAATAAATTTTAAGATTGAAGATTTAAAGATTAGAAGATTTAAAGATTAGAAGATTAGAAGATTAGAAGATTAGAAGATTAAAGTTTATAATTATAGCAAGTTAAATATTTAAAATAATAAGCTCAGTAGCCACGACCTTTAGGTCGTGGTTGAGGTTACTCAAATGTTTGGGCTTTAGCCCAAAATAAAAATTCGAACTAATTAAATATGATTAACGGTATAGTTCAGACAATTCCATATCTTTGTAAAAGATGTTACTCCTGCGTAAGGGAATGTCCGGCTATTGCTATTAGGGTAGAAAATGGACAAGCCGTTGTT
This sequence comes from Ignavibacteria bacterium, assembly GCA_041653855.1. Taxonomy (GTDB): domain Bacteria; phylum Bacteroidota; class Ignavibacteria; order Tepidaquicellales; family Tepidaquicellaceae; genus FEN-1279. The sequence goes on from JBAZEQ010000044.1 coordinate 8,912, forward strand.
ATATCGGATAGATGTATAAGTTGTGGGCATTGCGTAACTGTCTGTTCTCAAAATGCTAAAAGCATAAAAAGTGATTTAGATTTTGTCTGGAACGAAATATTAAAAAACGAGAAAGTGTTTGCTCTTGTTGCTCCTTCGTTTCCGGCTTCTTTTCCGAATGTTTTTAAAAGGTTTCCTTCTGCATTAAGAAAACTCGGCTTTTCAAGCGCCGTTGAAACTGCTTTTGGAGCTGATTTGGTAAGTAATATATATGTAGAAGAGTTGCAAAAAAATCCGAACGTTACAATTATAAGCTCCGCTTGTCCTGCTGTATATAATTATATCGAAAATTACTATTGCGAACTTGTTCCGAAACTTGCAAAGATTGTTTCTCCAATGATAGCAATGGGAAGATATTTGAAAAAAAATTTCGGTGAAGATATTAAAGTTGTTTTTATTGGTCCGTGTATTGCAAAAAAAAGTGAAATTTTAAATCCAGAAGTAGAAGGAATCATCGATGCCGTCTTAACTTTCGAAGAAATAAAAGAATTATTAGTTAACAATAAAATCTATATTGAAGATTTACCTGAAACCGATTTCGATGAACCGCATTCGTTTATGGGAAAATCATATCCCCTTGCAGGTGGTTTGCTTAAATCAGCAAATATTTCTGGTGATATTCTGGAAAAAGAAATCATAGTCGTAGAAGGAAAAACAAAAGTTGAAGAAATTCTTAATGAACTGCTTCATAATAAAATAAATGCAAAGTTTATTGATATTTTGTTCTGCGAGGGATGCATTTCCGGTCCTGCAGTTGATAGTAAATTGAATTATTATTCGAGAAGAGCAAAGGTTATTGATTATATAGAATGGAAAAACAAGTCGGTAGATAAACTTGTATGGAAAAGTCATATATACAATAATCGTGATTTGGATTTAACTCGCGATTTCGTATATAAAGATAAAAGAATCCCGACTCCTGATGAAGAAAAAATAAAAGAAATTCTTGCCCGGACTAATAAATTTACACGGCAGGATGAATTGAATTGCGGCTCTTGTGGTTACAAAACTTGCAGGGAATATGCGATTGCTATTGCAAAAGGTCTTGCGGAAAATGATATGTGCTTGCCATATCTGATTGATAAAATTGAAAAAGCTTACATTGATTTAAAAGAAACACAGGAGCAGTTGCAGTCTGCTGAAAAACTCGCTTCTATCGGACAGCTTGCTTCGGGTGTTGCACACGAAATAAATAATCCACTGGGAACGATTTTATTGTATACATCTTTAATTAAAAAAGAAATTAATAGCAGGATTGATAATCCTCAAACTATCGAAGACCTCGATTTAATTGCCGAAGAAACGAATAGATGTAAAAATATTGTCTCCAACCTTCTGAATTTTGCAAGGCAGGGGCAATTGAGAATTTCGGATGTCGATGTATTCGATGTTATTAATGGGATATTAAAATCCATTAGAATTAAACCGGAATTCAAAGGTGTTTCTTTCAATGTCGAAAGTGAAGCCGACGATACCGTTATACAGGGTGATACTGACCAGCTAAAACAGATATTCTTAAATATTATTAATAATGCCTGTGAAGCAATGGAAGATAATACAATGAAAAAAGTCTTTATCAGATTATTAAAAGATGACAGGTATTTCATTACTGAGATTTCCGATACGGGTAATGGTATTCCAAAAGAAAATATGAGTAAATTGTTTACCCCGTTTTTTACTACTAAAAAAATTGGAAAGGGGACAGGTCTTGGACTTGCTATTTCATATGGAATTGTTAAAATGCATAAAGGGGATATCAGGGTGAAAAGTATAGTTGGCGAAGGAACAACTTTTTACATCCGGTTACCTTTAAATAATATTAAACTAAATTAAAAAAAATAAATATAATATAATGGAAAATTTAAAAAAGAAATTATTATTGGTCGATGATGACATTGATTTATTGGAGCAAAATAAAATACTCCTCGAATCCAAAGGTTATAATGTGGTTACAGCAAGTAATATGAAAGATGCTATGGATACTTTTAAAAAAGAAAAACCGGATGCCTGTGTTCTCGATTTGATTATGGAAGAGCACGATGCTGGGTTTGTCCTCTCGCATAAAATTAAAAGAGATGAATATGGAAAAACAATTCCTGTGTTTTTATTGACTTCGGCTACTTATGTTACCGGGATGAAATTCGGTGCCTCTACGGACGAAGAACAGGAATGGATACACGCCGACGGTTGGTTCGATAAACCTATCAATATCGAACAACTAACTTCAAAACTTGAAGATGCATTCTTAAAATACAAAAAATAAAGAAATTAAGAATTTAGAAGCTAAGAAATTTAGAATTTAAAAATTTAAGATATTATAGAACCATAAGTATAGTTTGTATTAACGATGATTTTTAATCTTACGAACTTTGTGAATCTTACGAATCTTATGAATCTTGTAACATAAATTTTTTAAAGATATATATACTAAACTGAAAAAGAATTGGAAAAAATGAAAACAGAAGATTTAAAACCAAAAGTACTAATAGTAGACGATGAGCGGGGTCTTAGAATAGGTACAAAACGTATTTTAAATAGTGAAGGGTATGAAGTTGATACTGCTGAAAACGGAACTGAAGGGATTGAACTTGGTACGAAAAATGATTATGATTTGGTTATTATTGATTTAAAAATGCCCGATATTGATGGCATCGAGGTCTTAAAAGAAATAAAAAAAGCCAGACCTAATACAATTTGTTATATTGCTACTGCCTTTGCAAGTTTCGATACGGCAATCGAAGCTACAAAGCTCGGTGCACAAAGCTATATTCCTAAACCATTTACTACCGAAGAATTAATTAAACATTTAGAAACAGGTTATGAAAAACGATTGCTTATACTTGAATCGGAAAGACTTCGTAAGGAAAGAGAAGAGCGGTTACTCGAAATTGCATTCGAGAAGTCAAGACTCAATACAATTGTAAGTTCTATTGTGGATGGTGTTATAGTTGTTAATAAAACGGGTGAGCTCGTTTTATTCAATCCGGCTTCGTTAAAATATTTTGATTTAAATGAAATAATAATTGGGGAAAATATTCTTGGCATTCTCCCTAAGGAAATTTCGGATTTGATTAATAAAATTCTTACTGCGGAAAAATATGAAAACAAATCTTATACTCTGCAGTCAGAATTAAAACCGAATAGGGAATTATATGTAGAAGTTACATGCTCGCCTGTTCCTCACCCCGATGGTTCGCTTGCCGGTGTTGTTACTGTTTTAAATAATATTACTGAATTAAAAAAAGTCGAATATGTGAAATCACAATTCGTATCTATGGTAGCACATGAGCTAAAAGCTCCAATGGCGGCAGTTATGGGATTTATGAATTTAATACTCGATGACAATATCGATATTAAACCCGAACAGCAAAAAGATTATATCTCCCGCTCGACAAAGCGTTTACAGGGTCTGGTGGAAATGGTTAATGACTTGCTCGATATATCCCGTATGGAAATCAAGAAAAAGGAAAGAGAAATTAAAGAACTTAACATTTCGGAAATTCTTAAATCAAATGTTGAATTCCTTGAACTCGAATTTAAGAAAAAAGAAATTACGGTTAATACAAATTTTGAATCGGACTTACCTCCGGTTAAAGCAGATTATAACGAAATCAATAGGTTGTTTACAAATATTCTTAGTAATGCATTAAAGTATAATAAAGACAACGGAAAAATTGATATATCTGTTTGTAAATCCGGAAATTATATTATATCCAAAATTGCGGATACTGGTATCGGTATGAAACCTGAAGATAAAGAAAAACTTTTCCATGAATTCTTCAGAGTAAAAAACGACCAGACTCGAAATATACCCGG